>JBDRTP010000157.1:0-8885 GCA_043823965.1 Chloroflexota bacterium | reverse complement strand
AAGTTAACTTCCCAATATTCCAGGGGCGAGACTGGGGAGTGTGGACGAGCGAAACCCGGCCACAAGCCAACATGCCCATGTATCGAGAAGTTGCCTTAAAATTACTTTATTGGTACCTGGGTGTCAAATGACAAATGTCTTGGGTTTAACTGATTTTGTCACCGGTTAATAAAAACGCCTCCCCCACTTTCGGGTCAAAATGCTTGCCAGCCTGTTTGCGAATGTATTTCATGGTTCTGTCCTGCGACCAGGCCTTGCGGTAGGGACGGTCGGAAAGCAACGCATCCCATACATCCACCACGGCAAAGACGCGCGCCGCCAGCGGGATTTGCTCGCCTTTCAGCCCGCGCGGGTAGCCGGAGCCATCCCATTTTTCATGATGACAGTAGGGAATATCCAGCGCGGGTTTCAAGTAGGTGATGGGCGCCAACATGTCAAACGCAAACTGTGGGTGTTGACGCATGATGACCCACTCCTCATCCGTCAGCGGACCGGGTTTACGCAGGATATCGTCCGGCACGCCCATCTTGCCGATGTCGTGCAGCAGCGCCCCGCGCCGGAGGTGAGCCATTTCCGCATCGTTGACGCCCATTGCCCGCGCCAGTTGCAGGGTCAGTTTGGTGACGCGCTGGCTGTGGCCCTCGGTCTCTTCGTCGCGCAGTTCGAGGGCGCCCGCCCAGCCTTCGATGGTGGAGTCGTAGGCCAGCGACAGATCCGCGTTGGCGCGCTGCAAGTAATCGAAGAGTTGCGCGTTGTCAATGGCAATGGCCGCCTGCCCGGCCAGCGTTTCGAGGAAATTAAACCATTCCGCATCCGGATTCAGCGTGGAGCGGTGGAAGATTTTCAATACGCCCTTGATCTGTCCTTTGGTAATGAGAGGAACAGCATAGTAGGCGGAAAAGCCCTCGTCGGCCAGCAAATGGGGTTGAGAGAAAGCCGCCTCGCTTGCCTGTATATCGGGGATGGCGACCATCCGGCGTTCCAGCGCCGCCCGTCCGGCCTGGCTCTCGCCCATCCGCAGGCTCAGTTGGGTCTGCGCTTTGCTGCGGAAGCCGCGCCCGACGCCGTATTCCAACATCTGGGTATGTGGATTGTAGAGCAGGATATTGGCGGCATCCACGCCCAGTTGAGCGAGAGTATGGTCGAGCAGAATGTCCAGCGTCAGGCGCAGGTCGAGCACGGAACTTATGGCCATATCTATCGAGCGCAGGGAGGCCAGGCGTTGAACTTGGCGTTGGGGAGCACCTCACTCGCATTGTGCGTGGCGGCTTGCCAAGAAGGATTGCACCAACGGAAGAAGTGCTGGCCCTCAGGCCGGAACTTCGTCCGCCTGAATAGCTAAACATCTTTCCCTTTCTCAAAAGTAAAACCCCGACACGAAACAGCTGGCGGGGGTGGCGAAGCGTTGCCAGATAGAGAAAAAAACTCCTTGGAAAGAAAAAACAGCCGCAAAAGGGTATACTCTCACGGCCGTCGGAACACCAATCACGATGCACTATTCGGTTTTCTTTTCCTCCCTCCGAAGCACCCCTTTGGGGGTTGACACTGCAAGTAATCGGTGGGCGGCACTTCTGGTGCCAGCCGGGCATATCACGGGCCATGACGCAAAAAACGTATCCCATACTTTGCGGCGACTTGGTCTCTGACCTTGTTCGAGGCTGTCTCACCGCAACGGACGACGCTTATGCCCTCGAGGACGTAGAAGTACTCAACTTCGCGACCATAAACACGCCAGGGTGCGCAACAGGTTGGCCATCTCAATTGCCGCCATCGCTGCCTCTGCGCCTTTATTTCCGGCTTTCGTCCCCGCGCGTTCGACGGCTTGCTCGATGTTCTCTGTGGTCAGCACACCGAAGAGCGCCGGCACGCCGGTGGCCAATGCCGCCGACGCAATGCCGCTGGCGGCTTGCCCCGCAACGTACTCAAAGTGCGCCGTAGCCCCGCGAATGACAACGCCCAGACAGATGACGGCATCGTAGTACGGGCGATCCACCGGATCGCCCCTACGTTCGGCCATGCGCTTGGCGATGAGCGGAATTTCAAACGCGCCCGGCACCCAGGCCACGTCCATATCGCCGGCGGCGACGCCGTGCCGGATCAGCGCGTCCTGCGCGCCGCGCAACAGTTCTTTGCCAATCGCATCGTTGAAACGCGAGACCACGATGCCAAACTTCAGGCCAGTGCCGATGAGATTGCCTTCAAAGGTTTTGCCCACGACATTCTCCCGATGGCTGATTGTCGATTGTCAGGATCATCTTCTCCAATCAGCAATCAGAAATCAACCATCAAAAATTCTGCGGCAGCAAGTGCCCCAGTTTCTCCCGCTTGGTCGCCAGATAGTGGCCGTTGGTTTCGTTCGGCGGGATCACCAGCGGCACGCGCTCGACGACGGCGACCCCGTTTCGCTCCAGCCCGGCGATTTTATCCGGGTTGTTGGTCAGCAGGCGCACGCGACTCAGGCCGAGGTCACGCAGGATTTGGGCCGCCACCCCGTAGTCGCGCACATCGGCGGGGAAGCCGAGTTGGTGGTTGGCCTCCACCGTGTCCAAACCCTGATCCTGCAGCGCGTACGCCCGCAGTTTGTTGAGCAGGCCGATGCCGCGTCCCTCTTGTCGTAGATAAACGATCACTCCCCACCCCTCGGCGGCAATCCGCCGCTGGGCCTCGGCCAACTGCGCGCCGCAGTCGCAGCGCCGCGAGCCAAGCGCGTCGCCCGTCAGGCATTCCGAATGGAGGCGCACCAGCGGTGGCGCTCCGTTCGGCTCCCCCATCGTCAAAGCCAGGTGATGCTCGCCGTCGAGGGTGTTTTCGTAAGTCACCACCCGAAAGTCGCCGTACGCCGTCGGCAGCGCCGCCTCGGCCACGCGGTGGGCGAACGATTCGGTGCGGTAGCGATGGGCAATCAGGTCGGCAATGGAGATGATCTTGAGTCCGTGCCGGGCGGCGAACGACTCCAGTTCAGGCCGCCGCGCCATCCTGCCGTCCTCACTCATGATCTCGCAGATGACGGCCGCCAGGAATAGCCCGGCCAGCCGGGCCAAATCCACCGCGGCTTCGGTCTGGCCGGCGCGGGTCAGCACGCCGCCCTCGCCGGCGCGCAGTGGGAAGACGTGTCCGGGGCGAGCGATGTCCTCTGGGCGGGTGGACGGATTGATCATCGCGCGGATGGTCCTCGCGCGGTCGAAGGCCGAGATGCCCGTGGTTACGCCGTGCCGTGCTTCGACCGAGACCGTGAAGGCTGTGCCGAAGCGGGCGGTGTTCTCAGTGGATGTCACCATCATCGGGATGCGCAGGGCGTCGAGCCGTTCCCCGGTCATCGGCAGGCAGATCAACCCGCGTCCCTCGCACGCCATGAAGTTGATGACGTCGGGCGTGGCGAACTCGGCGGCAATAGCCAGGTCGCCCTCGTTCTCACGGTCCTCGGCATCCACGATGATCACAAACTTTCCGGCGCGGAAATCGGAGAGGGCTTCTTCAATCTTGGCGAGCGGCATACTTCACCTCGCCGATAAATTTCTCAACGTACTTGCCGAGCACATCCACTTCCAGATTTACGCGGCTGCCCACTGGCTTGCGCGACAGGGTGATGTGTTGCTGAGTATAGGCAATGAGCATGAACGTGAATGCATCGGGCAACACCTCTACCACGGTGAGGCTTGTGCCATCCACGGCAATGTACCCTTTAGGAACAATGTAACGCAACAGGTCTGGCGCGGCCTCGACCGTCACCCAAAGCGAATCACCTTCGGGACGGAAGGCGCGCACCACACCCGTGCCGTCCACGTGTCCCTGCACGAAGTGCCCGCCGATGCGTCCGTCTGCCGCGAGTGACCGCTCAAGATTCACTTCATCGTTGGCGCGCAAGTCGCCGAGGTTGGTGCGCCGCAGGGTCTCCGGCGACAGGCCGACGGTGAACGAATCGGATGTGAGTGCCGTGACGGTAAGGCAGGTCCCGTTGATGGCAAGGCTGTCACCCAGCCGTGCGCCGTTGAGCACGGTATGCGCCCGAACGGTGAGCGACCAGCCGCTATCCGCCGCTTGTGACAATGCCTCGAAAATACCAATTTCTTCCACGATTCCCGTAAACATCACTTATCCTCCATTTTGCTTTCAACATCTGCCCGAATCCACACGTCCCCATCGAGCATCTCGGTTTCAATGCGACCCAGGCGGATCGCCTGTGATAATTGCTCAACTCCCGTCCCACCGACCGGGCCGGGCACATCCCGACCGCCAATGATGACAGGAGCGATGAATGCCCACACGCGATCCACCAACCGTTCGGCGAAAAACGCGCCAAGCAATTCACTTCCGCCTTCGACTAACAGCGTGAGCATTCCACGCCGCCCAATCTCGTCTAGCAGAGCCGTCAGGCTAACGCGGCCCTGTGAGTCAGGTGGCAATCGCCACACCTCCACGCCGCGCGCGGAAAGTTCGGCACAATGGACGGGAGGTGTGGCGTCTGTCGTCGCTACGACTGTTTGTCCTGGAAGAGCAGGGTCGAACAATTGCGCCGAAAGCGGCACGCGCCCCCGGCTGTCGGCGACAATGCGAAGGGGGTGGCGAATATCGTCAGAGTCGAGCCGCGTGGTCAATTGCGGGTCGTCAGCAATCACCGTCCCCGCGCCGACGAGAATCGCATCGGTGATATTACGCAATTGGTGGCCGCGCTGCCGTGAGAGAGAGTTTGTGATCCAATGCGAGTCGCCGGTGCGGGTGGCAATCTTGCCGTCCAGGCTCATCGCGAACTTGGCCGTGACGAACGGCCGCCCCGTGGTCACATGCTTGAAGAAAGGCCGGTTGAGTTCGCGCGCTTCGCCTTCGCACAGGCCGCGATGGACGATGATGCCAGCGGCTTCGAGCAGGGCTTGGCCTTTCCCGTTCACACGCGGGTTCGGGTCGCCGATGGCGTAATATACTTCGGCCTGTCCCGCCGCGATGATCGCGTCGGTGCAGGGTGGTGTGCGCCCGTGATGCGCGCACGGTTCGAGGGTGACGTACAGTGTCCCGCCGCGCGCCGAGTCGCCGGCCGCGCGCAACGCTTCGATCTCGGCATGTGGCTCACCAGCCCGGTGATGGTAGCCTTCGCCGACGACACACTTATCCTTAACGATGATGGCGCCCACTATTGGGTTAGGACTGGTGCGGCCCTCGGCTTGGCGGGCGAGGGCCAGCGCGCGGCGCATGTAAGTAATGTGATTAGAAGTATCCATAATTAAAATGAAACCGCTCCGAAGTTTTCTGCACAGCTTCGGGGCGGAGGCGAATGCAAACAGGCGGATGACCCACAGTCTCCGCGCGCAGGCGCAAACACGCCCCGAACAAAAAATCTGTTCGGGGCGTTGGAATAGCCAACAAGCGCGTGCAAGCCGGGGTCCCGGCCTGAAATGCGCGTTGTCGCTGACCTTCTTTCAATCCCGACTATACGGTCGGCTCCGGAGTTCACTTGCACCGCGCTGCGTTCGGCGCAGTGCAGGTGTCACCGGATCATGCGGGTCGCCAAAGGCAACTCGCTCGTGGGCTTTACCACCGATCGGGAATTGCCCGGCGTCCATAAGCATTAGTGAAGGATCGCCAGACTCACCCTGCCCCGAAGGTTGTGTTATTCAGTTGTGGCAGTTATACCCTAGATGAACTATATCGTCAATAATTCTGGCACAGCTCCGTGTACACGACTAGTATGGTGAAGACGCACGCCGCACAACTAGATTTTATACAACTCGCCGTACTTGGCGCGCAGGTAAGCGATATACGGCTGGATGGCAATCTCCGAGCCGGTCACCCGTTTTACCAATTCCGGCGCGGTGTACTTGCGCCCGTGAGTATAGATGTTCTCTTTCAGCCAGGTATGCAGCCTGTCGAACTTGCCCTGCTTCATCTCTGCCGGGATTTCGGGATGTGCCTTGAGCGCCGCGGCATAGAACTGCGCCCCGAGAACATTGCCCAGCGTGTAACCCTGGAACATGCCGCCGAGGATGCCGCCGAACCAGTGAACGTCTTGCAGGACGCCGTCGCGGTCATCCGGAGCACGGATGCCAAAATCCGCCTCGAAGCGTTCGTGCCAGGCTTTGGGCAAATCCTTCACCGCCAGTTTGCCTTCCAGCATTTGCAACTCAAAGTCGAAGCGCAGCATGACGTGCAGGTTATAGGTCACCTCGTCGGCATCCGTGCGGATGAGTGAACGCTGGACTTTGTTGATCGCGCGGTAGAAGGCCTCCAGCGAGACGTTCTTCAGGTGTGGGAAGGTCTTTTGCAAATCAGGATAGAAATATTCCCAGAAGCCGCGGCTGCGCCCGACCAGGTTCTCCCAGGTGCGGGATTGGGATTCGTGGACGCCGGCCGAGGTCCCGGAAGCGAGCGGAGTCCCCTCGTAAGCCAGGTTGACGCCCTGCTCGTACATGGCGTGTCCGGCCTCGTGGACCATGCTGAACAGACAGTCGCCTAAATCATTTTCCTTGACGCGCGTCGTGATACGCACGTCGTTGACCGAGAAATTGGTCGTGAAGGGGTGATGGGTTTTGTCGTCCCGCCCGCGTTCGTAATCAAAGCCCAGACGTTTGACGACCTTGCGCGAGAAGGCAATCTGCCCCTTTTCGGGGAAAGTCTGTTTCAGGCAGGCGTCGTCCGCCGCGGGCTGGGAGGTGATCGCCTGCACAATGGGAACCAGGTTCTCGCGCAGTTTCGCAAATAACGTACGCACAGAGGCGGCTTTCATGCCGTAATCGGCCAAGTCAATCAGCGGGTCGGCGATGTGTGCGTAGCCGGGGAAGTAATTGGCAAATTCGCGGCTCAGGTCGAGGGTCTTTTCGAGATGCGGGCAGACTTTGGCAAAGTCATCCGCCGGGCGCGCCTGCGTCCATGCTTGGTAAGACTCGGCTTGATGCGCAGAGAGGCGCGCCACGAATTCGGGCGGCACCTTGGTGGCGCGTTCGTAGTCACGCCGCGTGACCCGTATCAGGCTGGCGTCGTCCGAATCGTAGGGCAGGCACTCGGCGTATTTCTGCAAAGCATCCAGCAGTTTGCCGACCGCCGGGTCAATGAATTTTTCCTGCGACATCTGCGCCAGCATGGCCATCTGGCGGCCGCGCGCCGCCGCCCCGCCCGGCGGCATGTAGGTGGATTGGTCCCAACCGAGCAGCGCGCCGATGTGGTCGAGGTCGTAGATTTCCTGCAGGAGGGTTTTGAGTTCGGTGAGTTTTTTCTGGTAGTCCATAGGGCCTCTTTGGAAAGGGTTATTCAACATTCGTGATGAATGAAAGATAGTTCCTCCGATTTATCGTTGTGTAATCGCTCCCAGGATACCCAACCTGCCAACTGGCAGGAGGCTTCCCCTGTTTTTCGCCAAATTTGATTTCACAGCCGTGAAACCTGCCGTCCGTTTCTTCCACCAGGTCTATTTCTGCGCCGGTTGTTAATCGCCAAAAATAGTAAGAGGCCTGGTTGTTTTGGTAGGCGTTATGTTTTATCCGTTCACTGATGATAAAGTTTTCCCACAATTGGCCTGCGTCGTTGCGATCATGAAGGGGTTTCAACATGTCAATGATACTGTTTCGGACGCCCAAATCATAAAAATAGATTTTATCCATCCGGGTCACTTCATTCCGCATGTTCCTGCTAAGTCCGCCCAAACGGAATACAACAAAGGATTTTTCGAGCAAGTCAATATAACGCGCGACGGTGTCTTTGCTCATATCAAGACGCGTCCCAAGTTCGGTCATCGAGACCTGACTCCCGATCTGATAGGCAAGAAGTTTCAGCAGTTGTCTCAGTTTAAGCGAATTACGCACCTGGGAAATTTGCAGTACATCCCTGAACAAGTAGGAAGAGACCAGGCGATTGAGGTATTCCTTTTTTTCCTCCAAAGATTGGATGGCAATTATCTCTGGATAAGATCCATAGATGAGTATTTCCTCCACGCGCTGATCAAGTTCAAACGCGTTATTCTGTTTGGCAAGTTCCCCGAATGAAATGGGATAGAGCGTATAAGCCCAGTGCCTGCCCGTCAGGGGTTCCATGACTTTATTCGACAGGTCAAAAGAAGAAGAACCTGTGGCAACTACTCGGATTTCCGGAATATGATCATGGATGAGTTTGAGAGTCGTTCCTATATCGGGAATCTGTTGAGCTTCATCAATGACAACCAGATCATACCCTGCAACAAGCGACTTGAGATGCTGCGTGTTTTTACTCGACAACACGTCGGTATATCGGGCATCTTCCGCGTCTATCCGCAGCGTTCTGAGCGGCAATTCTTCGACAATGTGGTTTAGTAGTGTTGTTTTCCCGACCTGTCGCGCTCCATAGATGATCACCACTTTGGAGGAATGCAGCATTTTATTTTTTATCTGGTCGGTTATCAGGCGGGGAATGTACATATTCCCAAGTCTATCATCCGAAAAGATGATTGTCAAGCGAAACTAGCGTGATTTACGCTAGTTTACAAGCGAAAATCACGCTATTTAAGCGCATCATCATTAATCTGATAGAGCATCGAGTTAGCTTTTTAGCTGCGCCTTCAACTTCTCGACCGTCTCCCTGAATACAGACAGTTTCTCGCGCTCTTTGGCAACCACCGACGCGGGGGCTTTGACCGCGAAGTCGCCCGCAAGCAGTTTCTCCAGCCGCGCCGCCTGACTCTCAGCCTCCGCCAGTTCCCTCGCCAGTCGCTCGCGTTCAGCGGATTCATCCACCATGCCCGCCAGCGGCAGGTGGATTTCCACCGCGCCGACGACGAGGGCAATGCAATTCTCCGGCTTCGCCGGAAGAGAGTCGAGAATAGAGAGTAGAGAATAGTCGAGGCCAGCCAGGGATGCGATGACAGCCGATTGCTCATTCAGCAGTCTTGTCCTCGCCCCGCCGGCGATGGTGGCCGGGATGCGTTTCGC
>JBDRTP010000156.1:0-2782 GCA_043823965.1 Chloroflexota bacterium | reverse complement strand
CAAGCGAGTCGGGCCGCGGTACGATCCGAGGCCAATGCTCACTGCTTCGCCACGTGGGAATACCCAGCCGACGCCATTAGCCAGCACGCCTGGGTCGTACCAGAAGTGCAAACCCTGGGTTGGGCATGTCGCCGGAATGCGCCCCGTTGGGCAGATCGTTTCGATACCAAAATTCATCGGATCTCGCCGGGCAAAATCTGCATCGCGTGAGGAGGCCAGTGCCGCTTGCCAGCCGGAGGCATCCACAACGCACTGGGCCTCGATGTCGCCTTGTGTGGTGGACAGGCATCCCTGGCGAAACCCTGTGACCCCGGCCTGGATAAACTCAACATCAGAACGGGCAAAAAGGGCCTCACAAAAGCGACGGTAGTCAAAAGTGCACCAGGGGTAAGGCGAAGGAAACTCTATCGTTCGCCGACCAGTGTGCAGGACGAGGCGGTCATGGGTCTGCAACACGGCCTCGGTTAAATCCCAGTGCTCAAGCACGGCCAGGATCGTGCCACACGCTGAGGTCTGGCCGCTGCCGACGGGTTTGCGGTCTATCAGCAGCACGCGGCGACCGCGCAACTGATTGACTACAGCCAGCCCGGCAAAACTTGCGCCAACCACAATGGCATCGTAGGTCATTCCATTCTCCGGGGTGGGAGGGCGGGCCGCCGCGCCCTCCCACTGACAGCCTATCGGCTCGCAGTCGGATCCGCCCGACTCCCGATCAGGAAGTTGTACGGCAAGGCGATCAACGCCGCCGCATACAGACTGTACCCGACCAGCCAGAGCAGGCCGATCAGGAAACCGCCTGCAGTCAGCGGCCAGGTGAAGCCCGGCAGGAGCGGCGCCCACGCCTGATACATCGTCCAGCCGAACAGCAGGTCACCAGCGATGCACAGGAGGTAACTTACGACCAGGGCGATCAGCAAGGTCACTGCTAGAGCCCGGAAACTGATTGTGGCTTTCATTTTGACCTCCTTTCAAGGTCATATCACTTTTCGAGCGGGACAGCCTGAAACTGTTTCTTAACCCGTGAGATGACCACCGGCATGGAGACGATCAGGCTGAGCAGCCCGACCCACACCGTCCCGCCGATGCGGGTAACCAGAGGGTAGTCTCCTGTCAGGGTGGCGGCCAGAAGGAACAGCAGCGCGGCGCCGAGAGAAATGGGGATGTAAATCCATGCACTGCGGCGCGCGACCTCTTTTTCAACTTGTTCGTGTTCCATTAGTCTTTTCCTTTCCTGTCATTCATTGTAATTGCTCAGCCTGCGGTCATTCTGAGCGCAGCGAAGAATCTCCGTTCCGGCGCGGATGAGATTCTTCGTCGCACACCGTCCCGGTGTACTTCCGGGAAAAACCGCTCCTCAGAATGACAGCCTGAGCGGTCATCAATCATTGCCTGCCGGCGCTTGGGCCGGCTGGAGTTGCGACATGGCGGTGGGGCGCTGCCTGCGCCCGCGCCATTGCGAGGGTTTGAATCCTTTCAGCAGCAGGGTATTCAGCGTTACTGAAATGGAACTCACCGCCATCATCAAGGCGGCCAGTTCAGGACTGAGGATCAACGAAATTAAGGGGTAGAACAGCCCCGCACCCAGCGGGATGCCCAGCGAGTTGTAAACGAAGGCCCAGAACAGGTTCTGTTTGACTTTGCGCATCGTGGCGTGCGCCACTTCGAGAGCCGCGACCACATCGCGGATGTCGTCCTTGATCAGGATCACATCGCCAGTCTCTTTGGCCACGTCTGTGCCGGAGCCAATCGCCATGCCCACATCGGCCTGGGCCAGCGCCGGAGCGTCATTCACACCATCGCCAACCATGGCTACATGTACAGGCGGACGGCCATCCGCCCCTACCTGCAACCGTTTGATTTCCTCGGCCTTGTCCTGGGGTAATACTTCAGCCAGCACGCGGTCAATACCAACCTGGCGGGCAATGGCTTCCGCCGTGCGGCGGTTATCGCCGGTGATCATGGCCGTCTCGATGCCCATCTTGTGCAGGCGGCGGAGCGCTTCGGCGGTATGTTCTTTCAATGTATCGGCCACTGCGATCAGGCCAGCGGGTCGAGAGTCGACAGCCAGGAACATCACCGTCTTGCCTTCCGCTTCCAGCGTCTCGGCCTGAGACATCAGGCTGGCAAAATCCACCCGGCGCTCGCGCATCAGTTTGCGGTTGCCCAAAAGGACATCGCAGTTTTCCACGCGGGCTTCGATGCCGTGTCCGGGAATGGAATTGAAGGATGCGGGGTCAACCACCTTCAGGTCGCGATCCTGCGCGCCGCGGACGATGGCCTCGCCCAGGGGATGCTCGCTGTTCTTCTCGGCGATGGCCGCCAGGCGCAGGACTTCGCTAATGGCTGATGGCGGATGGCCTTTGGCCGATACTGTTTCGCTATCTGCCATCTGCCATCTGCTATCTGCCACCACGTCCGTCACGCTCGGCTCCCCCTTCGTCAGCGTGCCGGTCTTGTCGAATACGACCGTTTGCAGTTTGCTGGCTTTCTCGATGGCCTCGGCGCCCTTGAAAAGAACGCCGAACTCGGCCGCCTTGCCCATCCCGGCCATCATGGCGCTGGGAGTTGCCAGGCCAACCGCGCATGGACACGAAATGACCAGCACGGTGACCGAGAGCAGCAGCGAGAAGCCAAATACCCCGATCTCACCCAGTTTGTACGGCGACAGGATGAAACTGGAGTTCGGGTCGAAGAACATCTGGTAGCCGAAAAAGAACCAGAAGACGAACACCGCCACCGCCAGCAGGTGGACGCCGAGGATGAAGCGCCCGGCCACCCAGTC
>JBDRTP010000155.1:0-7172 GCA_043823965.1 Chloroflexota bacterium | reverse complement strand
GGTGATGTTTGCCGATTCGCCCCAATTCAAGGGTGGTCTTGAATTTGGCTGGTACAAGAAGGAGATTTGTCAACTGCTATACGGTTCGCAAAGCAAGGTTACGACAGCTACCGTTACCTTGAATGTAAAGGAAAAGCCGGCTAATCCGGTGCTGGAGATTGGCGGCATGGACGACAACCAGCCGTCCTCCAAAGCGCCGCTGGAGATCAAGTTGAACGGCAAGACGATTTTCAAGGGCAAGAACACCTATCCCGATCAGGAATGGGCCGTGCAGGCCTTTCCCCTCAAGGCCGACGACCTGGTGATCGGCACGAACACGGTGGAAATCCAGAACACCGGGGAGGGACCGCAGCGTAGCATTCCCTGGTTTGGTGTCAGCTTTGTTCGTATCAGGTCATCGGACGGAAAACTTTAGACCCGAATTTTGCGCGGGAGTGCGCAAGATTCGCTTCCAGCCCGCTCCAGACGCGGTCGCGGGCTGGAAGCCGACCTCACCCGCTTGGTTAAGGCGGGTGAGTCGGGGTCAACCCCGATTCGGCCCCGTGCTGACGGGGCCGAGATCGGCCCTTCGGGTGACTTTTGCACGCGTAGCGTGCAAAAGTCAGGTTAGAAATTTTGTAACCCTTTAGCCATCCGAAGAGATAAGTCGGTGGGCATATGGCCGCAGCGAGGTCATTCTACTGACGCAGCGGATTGTTTATCAGCTTGTATCCCAGCCGAAAAGCGCCGGCTTGATCTCGGCGGAATCCCTGCCGGCGGCGAGGCTCATCATCAGATCGAGCGGGTCTGCATCGTGGAGTTTGGCGGTCTCGACCAGGCTCATCAATATCTCGTGGTTACGCGCGCCGGATTCAGAGTTATTTCCATAAGTGATTTTTCGCATGACTACTGAGGGACGCAGCGCTCTTTCGGCGCGGTTGTTGTCGGGATCAATCTCTTTGAATCGCAGGAAAGTAAAATTCTCATCCCTATGGGTCACGAGTCTTTTGCGGAGATTTTCCGCGTCGTGGTTCGCGAGGGGCAGTTCAACCATCTGATCGAGTTCTTCCTCGAAGTCCTTCCCCATTTGATTTGCCTTTTCATCGCCTATAATGCCGGCCAACCAGTCGCGCTTGGCTTGGCGGGCCCTTTTGAAGATGTCTTTCAAACATACGGCAAAAAGATTGGCAGGCTGATCATGCGGATAGAACTTTTCCAGGTTTTTGGCTGCCCGTTCATAATGGGTCAGGCACTTCTGTTTGGCCAAAGCAGCCAGAGTGTTATAGGCGCTGAAGCAGTCGGACCCCAACACACCGCCGTAATGTTCTCCGAGCACACTGGCCGGAACGGAACCCGCGCGGCTTGGGGCGATCTTGAAAAATGTGCAATCCGGGTTGGTGAATGTCCAGAGCCATTCCATGACGGGGCCTCGCGGCCAGCTGGTTTCGTCAACGTTGATGCCGGTGCTGAATCGGACCATATCGGCGATTTGCTCGTAGTAAGGACGGCCGGCCTCGGCCAGCTTCTTGTCAAAACCAACCAATGCCGCGGAAGTGATGTCAAGCCCCCATAATCCGCCGAGGATTTTACGCACTCCGTCAAACGGTATCTTGATCATATAGCGCAGATAACCGGCCACCGCAACCGCGACGGGTCCAATATAGCCCTTGGGCCGTTCGCCTTTGCCCAGAGGAAAGAAACTCTCGCCGCAATCCCGGCAATACCCACGCTGCTTGAGAAAGCGGGTCAGCACAGGACGCACAATGACGATGTCTTCCTGGGTGTGTTCTTCCGTGTCATGGCAGGGACTGATGTTGTGCGAACAGCATTGGGGACATTGCTCGGGAAGAACAAAAACGGTGCGATCCGGTTGGCCTTCAGGTTTTTTGCGCGTGGCGCCGCGATGTCCTGCCGGCGCGCCCCTTTTTTTACGCTCAAGCTCCGTCTGGTTCTGAACGGATTGATCCAAATTTTCAGCCGGTTCTTCCTCCTGGATGGCGGTATTCCTGGCAAATGGCCGCTGAAAGAGTTCAGCAAGCTTCTTTCGTAAAACGTCGTTTTCTTGCCGCAAAGCCTGCGCTTCAATCTCTTTCTGCTTGAACGCTGCGGTGGCCATGTCGAAGACGCCGCGTAGATCGCGATTCTCCACTTTGAGTCGCGCATTCTCGGCCAAAACTTCCGCACAAGCGCGAAACTCAAGATATGGGCAGGCTGCTTTATCCGGACAAATCTTGATATCCGTGACGTCTTTCAGGCTACTTGCTTGCGCGTTATCCACCATTTTTCCTTAGCCTTTTTCTTGCGGGTCGTTTTGCGGGCATGCGAAGTATTTGCATTTCAACGGTCGTGAGTCGCGCCAGTATCTGCTTCAGCCGCCGCCAGTTCTCAAGCCAGGCCAGTGCTTCCGTTTCCCGTCCTTGCCTGACGCGAATGGTCTGGGTTCTGCCGCCGGCCTTGCGTGTCACGATCATATCCTGATGAAGATGCCCCTTGACGCAACGGCATCCGGGTTTTCCACAGCGGAACCGTCGGCGTACGACACTGGCCTTCAGCAAAAGTCCCAGGGATTGCACCTGTTCCATAAGCCGTGCGGCCTTGGTCCTGACGATTTGCTCTTTTTTGGGTGTTTTTGCCATTTGCCTATAAGTCTAATACCTTATAGATAAAAAGCAACAAAAAAATGAAAATAAATCGAAATAAATCGTGCATTTATAAATCGTTGACCATCAAGGACTACCCCCCACCCCCCCCGATTTATCCGTTTTTTCCGTTGACACAGGACACAAAACGGCCTAAATTGTCCGCATATTTTTGGAAGGGTAGTCCCTTGGATAAGGGGCGAGGGAAGCGGGAAAGTTTTTTAAAAAAGTTGTCTTCGGATGGCTAAATGGATACAGTTCCTTTTCGAACGCCCCGGCCATTTCCGTTGCCTGCGTATCGGAAAACTTGTCGGCGAGCCAATCGTATTTTGCCTGTCTGACGCGTTTGAAGACGTCTTTCCAGGATACGGCGAATAGAAGTGTATTCTGATCTTCAGGGTAGAACTTTTCCAGTTCTTTGATGGCGCGTTCATAATGGGCGAGGCATTTTTGTTTGGCTTTGGCGGCGATGGTATTGTAGGCGCTGAAACAGTCGGAACCGAGCACGCCGTTATAAACCGGCCCTAAAACGTCGCGGAGAACTTCGCCGGAACGGGAGGAAGCGATTTTGAACAGGACTTGGCCGCGGGCCACAAAGGTCCAAAGCCATTTGATCAACGGACCTTCCGCCCAGGAGGTCTCATCAATATTGAGTTCCATGCTGTATTTGACCATATCCGCGATCTGTTCATAAAAAGGCCGGCCAGACGCGGCGAGTTGTTTTTCAAAGCCGACCAGCGACGCCGGAGTAATTTCAAGCCCCCAGAGTACGGCGAAGATTTTCCGCACGGCCTCAAAGGGCATTTTGACCACATAACGGAGGTAACCGGCCGCAGCCACGGCCACGGGGCCGATATAACCATTTGGCCGTTCGCCCTGGCCGTTGGGAAAGAACAACGTTCCGCAATCACGGCAATATCCGCGTTTTTTCACGTAACGGGTGATTAACGGCCGGATAATGACGAGGTCTTCCTGCGTGTGTTCTTCCGTCTCCTGGCAAGCGCTTATGTTGCCGGAATGGCATTCCGGACATTGGCAGGGGTTGACCAGAACGGTACGATCCGGCGCTCGATCTGGGGGTTTGCGCGTGGCGCCGCGATGCCCCTTTGGCGCACCGCGCTTTTTCCGCTTCTGCTCCGGCTGATCAGGCGATTCTTGTTCCTGGTTGGCGGCGGTCTCTTGCTGTTCCGTGTCCTTGGTAAATGGCTGTTGTAACTGGTCGCGCAGTTTGCGCTGTAAAACTTCAGTTTCCTCTTTTAATCGCCTGATTTCCGCTTCTTTCTCTTGAAAGGCAAGGGTAGCCTGTTCAAAAACCCGGCGCAAGTCGCGGTTCTCGGTTTTGAGCCGTTCCATTTCCGCCTGCGCCTCTGCGCAGGATCCGAAGCCCAAACGCGCCCATGCCGACCGGTGCGGACAATCAAGGGACGCTGTGCTTGGCCAAGAGTGAACGGTTTGTTCTTGTGCGTTTATGACCGTGAATTATCTCCGCTTCCGGCGTGTTGCGTCTTTCGGTATGCACAGTATCCGTATTTCCTCGGTAGTGAGCTTTTCCACAATATGATTAAAGCGGCGCCAGTTCTTTTGCCATTGCAGTGCTTCCGGTTCGCGTCCCGTCCGGACGCGAATCGTTTGTTTTTTCCCCTGCACCTTGCGACAGACGATCAGATCCTGATGTGGCTTCCCCTCGGCGCAATGGCAATTGGGTTTACCGCATCGGAAACGGCGGTGGACAACGCTGGCCTTGAGCAGCAAACCCAGATCGTGCGCTTGGGCCAACAGACGTTGCGCCTTCGCCATGGCAAGCATTTCGGCTTTTAGCTCTCTTTTCATCTATAAGTATGATACCTTACAGACAAGGCGGGCAAAAAGCAAGTAAAAAAATCGTAACAGCTCAGGTAGGCATCGCCTGATGCCACCTGCGAATGGACAGTAGCTTACCCCCGCGCCCCCGAATGCGGCAAGAAAAAACGCTTTTTGCCGCTCGTTGCCACCTCTGCCGTTACCAATCGGAATAGCGGCTAAGAGGTGTTGATCCTGCCTGCCGCGCCGGCCGTAGCGCAGGCGGGGGCGGGTACGAAGGGGACGCCGACGAAGACGCGGCGCAGGGCGTCGAGGGCATTGAGACCGTTCTTTCTGGCTGTGGAGACATAGCCGCGGATGCGACAGAAGTCCACGAGGGCATCGATGCTGCGGAAGGTGCCAGAGATTTTCTGGCGCAGCTTCATCATTCGCAGATCACGCTCTGAAAGGTTGTTGTCGAACGGGATCGCAAAGTCGCGCATGAAGGCCAGGATGCCGTCGGGGTGGTCATGGAAGCGGTCGAGCAAGTTGCGTGCTTTGCTCTGTTTGCGGCGGCCCCGGCGCTTCGAGCCGGGCGGCAGTTTCGCAACCGGGTTTTGGGCATAGCCGGCTGCCACGATGCGCTTATAGCGCTTGAGGAATCGGTCGAGGTCGGCGTCTGGTATGGCGGTCAGACCGGCGGTGCGGGCTGTAGCGACGGCGTCCTTGATTCCCAGCAAGTGGTCGATCATCGGCTTGGCCCATTTCTGATCCTGCTCCTCCCACAAGAAGATCAGTTCGCGTAAGAGGTGCGCGTTGCAGAAAGCATGGTCGCAATCGTATTTGAGGTAGGAGTCCCAGAAGTCATGGACGGCGCAGCCCCGGAAGTCAGGCAGGATGTCGGCGGCGTCCATGGCCTCGCGTCCGCGCCGCTTGTGGGCGTAGTACCAGGTCAGGAATTGCGTCGAGACGGTGTGCAGCCAGTGCAGGCTGCCGACCGCACGCAGGCCGGTCTCGTCAAAGCCAGCCACTTCGGCCTTGGCCGCCAGCTCGCGGATCGTCGTCTCGACCGGCTCCAGTCGCCGGGAGCAGTCGGCGCCGAAGTTGGCCAGGGTGCCCTCGCTGAAGGTGTCGCAGCCGAAGAAGTCGCGCATGATCTCGGTAAGCCGGTCGGAGGGCAGCAATTGATAGTCCCGCAGATATACGGCCGCGCTCTTGAGGCGCGGGCCGTATTGCACAGGCGCCGCGACTTCCGGCGGGAACGCGGCGCGGTTGATGCAGCCGCAGGCGCAGGTCTTGACTTCGGACTGATGCTCAGTGATCTCCATCTTCGGTTCGGGCAGGTCGAAGACTTGGCGGCGCTCGACGTGGTCAGGGGCCTGTTTTGCCAGGGAACGGCCGCAGTCCGCACAGCACTCGACCGGGTGACGCACCGTGCGATCCGGTTTCTCCACCATGCGCAAGGTATGGCCCGGATGGCCGGGCTGGCCGCCGGTTGACCGATTACTGGGCGGACGCAAACTCTTCGGATTGGGCTTGGTGAGACCATCTGAGGAAGGCGGCTTATGGCTGTTGTGGGAGTCCTTTGCGACCTGTTCTTTCAACTGCTGGACCCGTCGTTCGCTGGCATCGAGGCGCACGGTCAGATCCTGGACTTGGCGTTCCAGCGTCTGGATAGCGCGCAACGCGCCATGGATGCGCGCGTCCATTTCCAGGAGTACACGCACGACGGTTTCCTTGCCGGCGTCGTAGATGGCCTCCACCTCTTGGCGCGTCATCATGCGCACAACTCCTTCCGGAAGTTCGGGCTGAGCGGATAGAGATACACGTCCTTGACCGAAGTCCGGATGCAATGAGTTCGGTCGTTACGGGTGCGCCCCTGCGTCGAGCCGAGCCGCAGCCAGTTGGCCGCTTGGTAACAGGTTCCCCGGAAACGGTCACGGTCCACGAATGTCTCAAGCGCATGAATCGAATGTCCGTACTTGCTCTGCCAGTCGGCGCGAATCCGGCGGACGATCAGGCCGAGCACATGGCTGGCCAGATGCGGGACCATGACCCAGGGCAACACGAGGAAACGGGTATTGTTGGTCAGCCCCTGCAGGTTGGTCTCACGTGTGCCGCGATCCCATCCGATCCAGGCATCGCGCGCCGCGCACTTCCACGCCGCCGAGCCGAACAGCGCGCAGCCAACCGGACGTCCCGCGCAATCGCGCGCCAGATAGCGGATGTTCTCGCCCACCGTGTTACGATGGCCGAGATAGTGATAGCGGCTTAATAGGCAGTTGAACAACCGCAGGTCTTCCGATCCGGGCGCGACGATGCTCACGGCCAGCGGCTGTAGGTCGCGCAACGCGCAACGGATTGGTTCGGTCGCATGAGCCACAAGGGGTGGGTTGCGGTTGCGGAATTCGTTGGACGAAGGGTGCCGCCGCTTCGGCAGTTGGATGTGGCCGGCACGTTCAAGCTTCAGCAGTAGTGTGCGCGCTGCCATGTCCTTGCATCGGCCCTGCGTATTGCGCCAGTCCCAGCGACGGCAAAGCTCCGCGCTGATCCGTGTTCGGCACCAGTCCCCGTGTTCCGCCAGGAGAGATCGAATCAGCCCGATATCTTCGGCGTGTAATTTCCGTCCTTGAATGACCATGACTTCTGTCATGGTTTACAGAGTACGGCATTCTGCCAGTCGAGTCCAGCAAAAAATAAATTTATTTTTTGCTTGCTTTCGTGGGGGGGGTAGTCTACTGTCTATTCGCAGGTGGCATCAGGCGATGCCTACCT
>JBDRTP010000154.1:0-6714 GCA_043823965.1 Chloroflexota bacterium | reverse complement strand
GGCAGCCTGATATAAGGAACAGGGCCTTTAGATTTTCTCTGCGGTCTCCGCGCTCTACCCCTTCGGGGCACACGTCCGCGTACTCAGCGGTGAAATAGTCTTTTTTCAGGAGTGTCTTCAATCTGTATTTAATGGTGTATTATTAGTCATTGCGCGGCTTCCAGCCGCAACCAATCGGGCGTGTCATTGCGAGAAGCGTTCTTCCCTGCACCGCACGCAGGACGGTGTGCGACGAAGCAATCTCCCCGCATATCAGGAGACTGCTTCGGCAAAGAGCGCCTCGCAGTGACATCTGCAAAAGATTTGCGCGAACAAGGCAAATGTTGAGCGGTAATTTTATAGGATATTTCTCCAAGCGTTATTCGTTGTCACGGGAGCTATTATAGCATGAGCGATTCCAAAAACCCCCTAAAGTTGGATTTAGCCGCTTCTCTGGAAGCTTTGCTCTTCGTTACGGCGGAACCGGTCCCCCCGGCGCAACTGGCAACCGCGCTGGAAATTTCGGCTGCGGAGGTGGAAACCGGCCTGGATGAACTGGAGGAGACGCTGCGGACACGTGGCCTGCGTCTGCAGCGCCACGCGGGACGCGTCCAACTGACCACCGCCCCGGATACGGCTGAACTGATCGAACGTTTCCTGGGCCTGGAGGCGACCAGCCACCTGAGCCGCGCCGCGCTGGAGACGCTGGCCATTATCGCTTACCAGCAGCCGGTCACCCGCCCGCAGGTGGAAGCGGTGCGCGGCGTCAATAGCGATGGTGTGATGAAGAGTCTGTTCGGCAAGGGGTTGGTGCAGGAGTTTGGGCGTGCCGAAGGCCCCGGGCGGCCAATCCTGTATGGCATCACGCCGGATTTCCTCCAGCATTTTGGTCTGAGCTCACTGAGTGAACTGCCGCCTTTGAACCTGGTGAAAAACGGGAATGGCGAAGTCCACCTCAAGGGATAGAAAGAACCGACAAAGCCGAAGCCCTACTCAGGAAAATATTGTATTACCACCTGACATTTGCATCAAGCGTGCAATTTTTTTTGGAACCGCGAAGCAGCGAAGAGCGCGAAGGGAGATTAACTTAGCGAAGGCTAATAAAACTTCGCGGCCTTCGCACCTTCGCGGTGATTTTTTTGGTTGCGGCTGGAGGCCGCGCTATGCAAGAACGCCTACAGAAAATTCTGTCCCAGGCCGGGCTTGGCTCTCGGCGCAGTTGCGAAGAGCTGATTATCGCTGGCCGCGTGCGGGTCAATGCTGAGGTTGCTGGCATCGGTCAGAAAGTCGATTCTCGAGTTGACAAAATCACAGTGGACGGTCGGCTAATCAAGCCAGCCGAGCAGAAAATCTATATTGCTCTACACAAGCCGCGCTATGTTTTGTCAACTGTTGAAGCGGAACCGGGCGACACGCGCCAGACCGTGCGCGATTTGATCCCGATGCGCGAGCGTCTTTACCCGGTCGGTCGTCTTGACTTCGATAGCGAGGGTCTGATTCTCATGACCAACGATGGCGATCTGGCGCATAAACTCACGCATCCATCGCAAGGTCATCAAAAAGAATATAGAGTCCTGGTAGCTCGTCATCCCGACGATAAGCAACTGGCGACATGGCGGCGGGGCGTTGTATTGGAAGATGGGTACCATACTGCCCCGGCTGATGTGCGCGTAGAAGCGATAAAAGGCAAGGGCGCCTGGCTGCGCATCGTCATGCAGGAGGGCCGCAAGCATCAGATACGCGAGACCGGTTCGCTATTGGGATTGCCGGTTGTAAAGATCATCCGGGTTCGGATCGGTACTTTGCAGCTCGGCTTGCTGAAAGCGGGGCAGTGGCGGGAGTTGACCGCACAGGAAGTAGACGCCCTGCGTAAACTGACACAGGTAAGAATCAAGAAAACCGGCCGCTGAGGCCGGTTTTTGTATTTCGTGAATTTTCCTTGCTTGATCGGCGAGGGTCTTCGCGAAGCACCCCCGAAGGGGGCCCGACCCCGCCGAGGTTTTGTTCATCACCGGAATGGCAATCACCAAGACAACGCACTCGCCAATCTGGTACTTTTACCGAGTAGGCCTTCGGCACGGTCACTGCCATGATGGTAGCCGCTCCACAGGGCACAGTAGAAGCGGCTACCATGATGAAGTCCACCGGACACTGCGCTCGTGACAAGAGCCTATCATCTGAGGAGCCGGATGAGGTGAAAGCATGCCCTGAACGCAGTCGAAGGGTCTCATGTCCGGTTCCCTGGCCTGTCGGCCAGGACAGGCTGTACTGGCGGCGGGGTGGGCGACCGCCCCGCCGACCATAATTAGCCCGCTTTTGCCTTTTATTAGTGATGCTATTGCAACTCATCGGTAGCCCGCTACTCTATTTCTCTCGTAGTTTGAACTTCGCCCGAACTTCATCAAAAGATTTCTTATCAGATAACACCAGCAAAGTATCACCTGGTTGCAGAACCGTTCCCCCGCTCGACATCATAAAATCATTATCTCTGGCGATAAGGATGATCAAAAAACCGGCAGGAAGCCCTAATTCAATAATGGCTTTCCCCGCCATATCTGAGTCTGGTGCGATGAGCAATTCTTTGAGTTCGCTTTTTAGCCCATCCATCGGCGTGTACTCGATAGGAAACACTCGTTTGGGTATCACTGGCGCATCAACACCCAACCACCTGGCCACAAAGGGTATCGTAGTTCCCTGCAACAAGACTGAAGTTAGCACAACGAAAAAAACCACATTGAAAATCAAGTCTGCTTGTGGAATCTTGGCTAACAGTGGATAGGTTGCCAATATGATTGGTACCGCCCCGCGCAAGCCAACCCAAGAAATAAGCGTCTTTTCTCGCCAATTCAAAGCACTTGGAAGCAAACTAACCAGAATGCTAACCGGACGGGCCACAAACATCAGACATCCAGCAATGAGTAGCCCAACTCCTATGATAGAAACAAGGCGCGAAGGGAAAACGAGTAAGCCCAGGGTCAGAAACATTGCTATTTGCATAAGCCATGCTAATCCGTCGTGAAAACGTAGAAGGCTTCTCTTATGAATAAAATCACGGTGACTCAGAAAAATGCCACCCAGATAGACAGCCAAGAATCCATTACCGCCAATTGAGTTCGTTAACCCATACACAAGGAACGCCAACGACAAAGTTAGAACAGGATAGAGACCTTCGTAACCCAACTTCAGGCGATTGACCAAAAACAGCATAACCCAGCCCATGCCATACCCCAAAACTGCGCCAACGAGCATTTGCACGACAAATAAGTCGATGAGGTTGAAAGGCGATAAGTCAGGCTGTTCAAGTAGCCGAATCAAGCCAATCGTCAGAAATATTGCCATGGGGTCGTTGCTGCCCGACTCTAATTCCAACAGCGGTTTTAGTTGACCTTTTAGGTTGATACCTTTGGCGCGCAATACGGAGAACACCGCCGCCGCGTCTGTGGATGAAACGATTGAGCCAAGCAGCAGACCTTCTACAAGCGAGAACCCTAATAGCACCTTTGCAAAAAGACCGACGATTAACGCGGTCAAGAAGACGCCAAGAATAGAAAGAACCAAACCTTCTTTGACAACAGGACGTACACTATTCCATTCCGTATCTAGCCCACCAGAAAACAAAATTAGAACTAATGCGACAACTCCAACAAATTGCGCAAGGGCAGGGTCGTCAAAGTAGATACCCCCCGGCCCGTCAGACCCTGCCAGCATGCCCAATATCAGGAATAACAAGAGCGCAGGTATGCCGAATCGGTCTGATATTTTGCTGGCGAAAATACTTATAAGTAATAGAAGCGAAGCCCCAATGAGAATGTATTCCGTATTCATGCGTGGTCAGTAATCAAATCCGCACGATTGCAGTCGCCTGAAACATACCGCCAGATGATCGGCGCACTAACGGTTTGGCTCAGCGGCAGCGGCGGGACGGGCAAGACTCGCTCCCATTATCGCGCCATTTCTGGCACTTGGATTGAGCTTGTCGAAATCAAACGCGCGCTGTTCGCGAGCGGCGCAGCCGTTGGGCTGAGCCTGTCGAAGCCCGTTGTCCGCTTGCAGCCGGGGTTGGGCGGGCTTTAGGACGGTTTTCGCCTTTGCTCAATCTCGTTCAAAATCTCATCCAGGGTCTTGTGACCAAATAAGGCTTCCCGTTCTTGTGTGTAATTTCCAAAGCCAACTGTAAATTGCTTGAGAAAGCGAACGGCATTCACGACACCTAATTCTTGATAGAGTAGGCGAATTGCTTGTTGATTGACTTCTGCTAATGGTTTCACTTCCATAATCATTTCTCAATCTCCTGAATCAAATCAACAGGGAAAACAACTTTCACCTGTAATTCCGCGATACGGTTTGCCTTTCGGACCAATTGGTCGTCGCACGTGCAAAAATAATCTGCCTTGCTTGATTCTGCTAAAGCCAAATGCACTGCATCGAGAGGTTCGATGCCATATTGCAAGAATAGCGTTGCTCGCTCTTTCACGCCTGTGGTTATATTGACAGTGGTTTTGGCTTTGGCAAGCGCTGCATATGCATGTTCCTGGCGTACTGGCAATGGGTTCTGCTCAGTTTCATACACCAGTGCTTCTGATGAAACTAATTCAACTTGTCCAGCATCGCAAAGTGCGAGGATGCCGAGAACTGCCTCTGCTTCTAACACAATGCGAACTTGGTTAGGAGTATCAAGAGGACGCTGAATGGCGCATAAATCGAGATAGACTTTCACGTTGACATTTTAGCATTCTTTCCCATTTTGGAGTATGCCCAGTGGGTAAGGGAGAGGGACTACCTCTCCCTCCCCGTTGTCGCAATAGGGTCAGTTCCCCATATTTACCGGCGTGCGGCTTTCCCGCACCGGGCGACCCCCGCTGCCTTGCCCAAATGAGGGAACACTACCTTGCTCTATGCCAGTTGTCCAAGTAAAGACACCAGCCCCATGCGGGACAGGCGTTTAGAAAGCCAGCGCCGGTTGTCGCCGCGAGAAATGCGCTTGAACTTCATAGCGCGTAGGCGAGCACGTATCCAGTGGTCGAGCAGAGCAAACTGATTTCTAACCGTAGCGAAGGGGGCAGCGAAGTAACGGGCATACCCGATGAGGACACGGTTGAGTGCCTGGATGGTTTCTTGGCTGAAGTTGTGGCAGCGGACGGTGAGGGCGCGCACACGCTCTTTGAATTTCTCTATAGACTTGAGGCGAATGGAGGCTCTGCGGCGAGTGAGGTGAAAACCGAGAAAGTCGAAGCCCTTTTGGAAGGTGGTGATTTTCGTTTTTGTGGGGGACAGCGACAGGCCCAACTCGCAGCGGAGCACATTATCCACGAAGTCCAGGGCTTGTTTGGCTTGGGCGTGGCTGCGGCACAAGACCACGAAATCGTCGGCATAGCGCACAAAGCGCAGGCCAGACTGTGTCAATCGTTGGTCGAGGATGTCCAAGACGATGTTTGCCAGGAGAGGCGAAATGACACCGCCCTGGGGCGTGCCTGAGAGCGTCGGATGGAGGGAGAAATCTTCCGTCACGCCAGCCGAGAGGAACTCGCGGAGGATGCGCAGGATATTACCGTCGGCGACCCGTTCAGCCACCCGATTGATGATGAGGTCGTGGGGGATGTTGTCGAAGAAGGCTTGGATGTCAGCATCCACGACCCACCTGTACCTGGCTCTGTGGGCGGCGAGTACTGCTTCAATCGCCTGATGAGCGTTGCGGCCCGGGCGAAAGCCAAACAAGCACTCAGAGAAGTGTGGCTCGAAGACGGGTTCAAGGAGCGAATGCACGACCTCTTGAGCCACCCGGTCTCTGACGGTGGGGATGCCCAACGGACGCAGTTTGCCTTCGCCTTTGGGGATATAGGCTCTGCGGAGGGGGGCGGCGTGGTAGCACCCTTTATGTTTGAGGTCGAACATCAGGGCGGCGAGGTTGTCGTCCAGATTGGCTTCAAACGAGCGGATGTCCACCTTATCCACCCCGGCAGCCCCGCGATTGCGTTTGACGGCCTGAAAGGCGC
The DNA here is from genome assembly GCA_043823965.1 of Chloroflexota bacterium. Lineage (GTDB taxonomy): Bacteria > Chloroflexota > Anaerolineae > Anaerolineales > Villigracilaceae > CG2-30-58-95. The sequence goes on along the minus strand of JBDRTP010000154.1, from coordinate 742 downwards.
GGCGCATGCGAGCCATGTCAATTCGTCCGGTCAGGGAATGGACTTTACGGCGTTGGTTGGACAACGGACACTCCTAACAGAGAGGAGGTGTTGTGAAGCGGCGGAGGCTGAACCAGCGGGGCATTCTCGCCTCGGTCGGCGTCTTTTCCGGCGATGAAGTTTGCCAAAAACAAAACTGGCGGACGCGAAATGGCGTCACTTCACTGAGGAAGCATACCAGAGAGAGCGAGTATCAGCCTGCAACATAGGACAAAGCCACCTCACGGCAGACAGGTACAGCCCTTCGTTGCCCTGGAGAAGCGGCAACTACTATGGCTGTGCTGACTACCCTAAACTGACCGGTCAGCAGGAGAGACCGGGCAGACCGCAGCATCGGGAGCGCATTTCGGATGCCTTACATCGTCCCGATGTCCTTCGGGATAGCACTCTGTTACCCAAGCCCTTGTACCACGAAGTGGCATTCGACTGAAACAGTACAGGAGGCGAGGGACTGCGTGGGTTCTCAGCCTGTCCTGGCGTCAGGCCAGGGTTGGTTAGCACATTACCCATTTGTTTCCGTGAAGACACCAAGCACGTTTCAGATAGGACATCCCTAACCGTATATATGGGACGACCTGACGGTAAACTACCCGCCGATGCTTCAGCCTTAGGCGCAGCCTGGCACACCTGACGCCGCCGAAACGGCCTGCCCTGAGTTTATCGAAGGGTGCCTCCCCAGAAACCCCTGGCTTGCCCACTTCGC
>JBDRTP010000153.1:0-6653 GCA_043823965.1 Chloroflexota bacterium | reverse complement strand
GTTCGCGCAAATCTTTTGCAGATGTCACTGCGAGGCGCTCTTTGCCGAAGCAGTCTCCTGATATGCGGGGAGATTGCTTCGTCGCACACCGTCCTGCGTTCGGTGCAGGGAAGAACGCTTCTCGCAATGACACGCCCGTTTGGTTGCGGCTGGATGCCGCGCTATGATCGCTCAGAAAAAACTCGTCTTGGTTGTACTCGCGCTGATGCTGGCGACCCTGGCCTGCATGATCAATATCGGCGGGCCGGCTTACCCGACCCCGGCCATCCCGATCTCGACGGAGGCGGTTGGCAGTCTGGATCAAGCCATCCAGACGGCTGTAGCCGCCGGTGCAGAGTCTGGCGAGGTGACACTGGTCATCAGCGAAACCCAACTGACCTCCTACCTGGCCTTCAAGCTTCAGCAGCAGAGCAGCCCTTTCATCACCAATCCACAAGTGTACTTGCGGGAAGGGCAAATCCGCATTTACGGAACCGCCAGACAAGGCAATTTCCAGGTTACGGTCAATTTCATCTTGACGGCTGGCGTTGATGAACAAGGCCAGTTGACGATTGTGTTGACCTCCGCCGACTTCGGCCCGTTGCCCGTCCCGGATGGCCTGAAAGAGGCCGTCACGGCCATTATCAAGGAAGCCTACGCCGGTTCTTTAGGCCCGGTCGCGACTGGCTTCAGGTTGGAAAGCATCACGGTCGCAGAAGGCGCCATGGTCATCGTTGGGCGGATAAAATAGCGCTTGGATTATACCAGTATCCGCATGGACACTTTTCTTGGAAGTAATGAGCCTCTGGGAATTCCCCGATCAGGCGGGATATATTCCTTAATTGAGTCTACTGCAAAAACTTTTTTTCAACGCAAAGGCGCAAAGCCGCAAAGAATTTTTAAGTTCTACTTCGAGAAAATTCTATCGCAACACCCTTTGGCTTCGTTTTTTTTGAAACAGATCTTGCTTTTCTTGGCGTCTTCGCGTATTCGCGTTAAGAATTTTGCTTTTTGCAGTGGAGCCTTAATTGGTTTATTCTTGATGCTCGGAATATTCCTCACCGGTTGCCGCCCGCCCCAGGTTTCGCAAGCGGACATTACGGTCAACATCGAGGCGGATGGCGCGATGCAGCCGGTCAGCATCCCGGCCGGCAGCACCGTGCAGCAAGCCATCGCAGCCGCCGGGATTACGCTGGGCAATCTGGATCGCCTCGACCCGCCAGGGTACACCGTCCTTTCAAGGGGCGATTCAGTGCGCGTGCAGCGCGTCCGCGAGGAATTTGACACCCAACAAGTCATCATCCCCTTCGAGCACCAGGAGCTGCGCAACGAATCCCTACCAGAAGGAGAGACACGCCTGATCCAGGCCGGCCAGAATGGATTGAAGGAATTAACCTACCGCCATGTCTACGAGGACGGCGTGGAGGCAAGCAGTTCGGTCGTCAAGGAAGTCATCCTTCAGCCTCCCACGCCGGAGATCGTCATGCTCGGCGTGCAGACGCCATTCGCTCCCCTGCCCATTCCCGGCAAACTGGCTTATCTTGCCGGAGGCAATGCCTGGATGATGGAAGATTCGACCGCCAACCGCCGACCGCTGGTCACCACGGGCGACCTCGACGGGCACATCTTTGCTCTCTCACCGGATGGCAACTGGCTGCTCTTCACACGCAAATCCACGCCAACGAATGCTTCGCTCAAACCCCTGCAAGAAGAGATCAATACCCTGTGGGCCGTCAGCACGCACGGCCAAACCCCGACGCCGATCAACCTGAAGGTATCCAACGTGGTACACTTTGCCGGATGGGTTCCTGGCCAGGCCAATACGATCGCTTACTCGACCGTCGAGCCGCGTGCCACCGCACCGGGCTGGCAAGCCAATAACGACCTTTACGCCGTAACCTTCAGCCCCAGCGGTGTAGTGGTAAAACCCAAGATGATCGTCGAAACAAACATGGGCGGGATCTATAGCTGGTGGGGGATGACATTCGCCTGGTCGCCGGATGGCTCACAACTGGCCTATGCCCGGCCGGACGGCGTCGGCTTCGTAGACCTGGAAACTGGTTCGCTGACCCCCTGGCTGGATGTCACCCCGCTCGACACTCACGGCGACTGGGCCTGGATCCCCAGCCTGGCCTGGGGCGCGGACGGGGAGACCCTGTTCCTCGTCACCCACGCCCCACCGATGGGCCTGGTCAGCCCCGAAGAGTCGCCCTTCTTTGACTTGATCGGGCTTTCGCTGGTCAACCCTGCGAACGTCCGTCTGGCTCAACAGACCGGCATGTTCGCTCATCCAGCAGTCTCGTCGCTGCGGATTGATGGGGAGGAGAAAGCCTACCGTGTTGCCTATCTGGAGGCCATTTTCCCCACCCAGAGCGAGACCAGCCGCTATCGCCTGGTGGTGATGGATCGTGACGGCTCGAACCGGCAGAGGCTCTTCCCAGGCCAGGGATTGACCGGCCTCGATCCCCAGACTCCAGTCTGGGCGCCGGAAGCGGTCGCAGGCGGAGGTGATTTCTTGGCCATCCTGTACCAGGGCAACCTGTGGCTGGTTGACGTGGCCAGCGGCCAGGCGCAGCAGATCACTGGCGATGGGTTGACCGACAAGATTGATTGGAAGTAATCATCATGTCATTGCGAGCCGCCGTTGGTCGAGTAGGCGTGTTCTTCGCCGTATCGAGACCAGGCGGCGAAGCAATCTCCTCCCGAGTCGGGGATTGCTTCGTCGGGTCTCGATACGCCAGAAGAACGCTGGCTACTCGACCCTCCTCGCAATGACACCTATAAGAGAGGGAACATGCGTATTCTAATCACCGGCGCGGCCGGATTCCTGGGTTCACATCTGTGCGATCGCCTGCTGGCCGAAGGCCACGCGGTTGTCGGGATGGACAATTTCATTACCGGCAGCCCTGATAACATCGCCCACCTGGCCGGCAATGAGAAATTCGCGTTTTATCGAAATGATGTTTCGAATTACATCCTTGTTCCCGGCAAGATTGATGCGGTCTTGCACTTCGCCTCGCCGGCCAGCCCCAACCCGGCCTCGCCATTTGGCTATCCCAACCTGCCCATCCAGACCATGAAAGCCGGCGCGCTCGGCACGCATAATTGCCTGGGGTTGTGTCGCGCCCACGCGTCGCGTTTCCTGCTTGCTTCCACCAGCGAAATCTATGGCGACCCACTGGAACACCCACAAAAAGAAACTTACTGGGGCCACACCGACCCGGTTGGGCCGCGCTCGATGTACGATGAAGCCAAACGCTTCGCCGAAGCCCTGACCATGTCCTATCATAATTATCACAACGTGGACACGCGCATTGCGCGGATTTTCAACACCTACGGCCCGCGCATGCGCCTGGACGATGGCCGGGTGGTACCCAACTTCATCCAACAGGCTCTGCGCGGCGAGCCTTTGACCGTCTATGGCGATGGAACACAAACCCGCAGTTTCTGCTATGTAGACGACATGCTGGATGGAATATACCGGCTGCTGATGTCCGACGAACACATGCCGGTCAATATTGGCAACCCGCTTGAAATGACCATGCTTGAATTTGCTGAAAGCATCAACCGCATCATCGGCAACAAAGCTGGAATCGTCTTCAAGCAAAAAGACCGCCTGGGAGATGATCCTCAGCGTCGCCAACCCGACATCACCCGCGCCCGCAGCATATTGGGCTGGGAAGCAAAGATCAACCTCGAAGAAGGTGTCCGCCAGACAATCCCGTATTTCAAGGAAAAACTGGGCTTAGTATGATTCTTCTGACAAACTCCCAGGAGCAAACTCGTTTCCTGCGATTTATAGTCGTTGGTGTAACCGGCGCGGTCGTAGACTTCGGCACCTTCAACCTGCTCACCCTGGTGCTGCACGTTCCGGCTGTCCTGGCAAGCGTGATTTCCTTCATTGCGGCGGTGGTCAACAATTTCCTCTGGAACCGCTTCTGGATCTACCCGGATTCCCGCTCCAAGCCGATCCACCGGCAGTTGACTCAATTCACACTGGTCAGCCTGGTCGGCCTGACCATCCGCACGCCGCTTTTTGCAGTGCTCGAAGCGCCACTGCGCCGGACGTTCGCCTCGATCGCGCTTCCTGCCTCCATCTCTCCAGACTTCCTGGGGCATAATCTCGCGCTGGCCATTGCAGTTGGTGCGGTCCTTTTGTGGAATTTCTTCGTCAACCGTTATTGGACGTATAATGATGCAGACTCATAAAACCAGGAAACAGCTATGGAAAAAGGACGGTCCAGCATCCCCATCTACACCTCGCGCGGCGATGTCGAGGCGTTTCTAGCCTACCCACACCTCTTCAATCTGCTTGGCGAATGGATCGGCTTTGTGACCCCCGAACGCGAGGTTTACTCCGTACTTGGTTTTTACGTCGGCTACCTCAATAGCGACCCGCGTATCCTGCGCAAACGTGTGCTCGAAATCACCAGGCCGCGGCTTGAACCAGCGGCCCGCCCGCAAAAAGTTTATCCACCCGCTACATTCCCACTGGCGCCGTTGCTGAGCGAACTTTATCAAGATACGATGGACGTCCTCCTCGAAGAGCCTGAACGACTGCACACGTTAGATGCGGGTGAATTTCGGGAAGACTTGGATTAAGTATTGCGTATTGCGTATTGCGTGCCGCACATTACTACCTTATCAATGAAATTCTTGCTTTTTGTGCAAGAATATTCACCACAAAGGTCACAAAGGGACACGAAGGTTCTAGAGGTTTTCCTTTGTGCATCTTCGTGTCCTTCGTGGTGAATCTCTTTTAGTTCCGGCTTGTCCGGGTTAGGTAGTACGAAATACGCAGTACGAGATCGCCAAGGAAAAACATATGGCCGATGCTCTTGCTCCCAAACCCATGCGCGCCTCACGCATCACCATCGCCCAGTTGATGCAGTTGGAACAAGCCAACTTGCTGGGGAATGTGCATGGCGGCTGGATCATGAAACTGGTTGACGAAGCCGGCGCGCTGGCAGGTATGCGCCACGCCCAGCAACGCGTGGTCACCGTGGCAATTGACCAGATGGTCTTCCGCCAGCCCATCCGCATCGGCGACCTGGTCAGCTTGACCGCCGAGGTGACCTATACCGGGCGCACCTCGATGGAAGTCGAGGTGCAGGTCGTGGCTGAAAATCCGATCACCGGCGAGCGGACTCACACCAACACAGCCTATCTGGTCTACGTGGCGCTGGGCGAGGACGGCAAGCCGGTGCCTGTGCCGCCGCTTATCGCTGAAAATCCGGCCGAGAAAGCCCGCATGCAGGCCGCCAAAGAGAGGCAGAAGAGACGATTGGCGCAGAAATGATTATGCCCCTCACCCACCGCGAACGCCTGCAAGCCTGTCTCGCCGACGACCCGGCCTTAGATCTCCCGCCGGTCGCCTTGTGGCGGCATTTCCCGGTGGACGACCAATCGCCTGAACGCCTGGCGGCCGCCACACTGCACTTTCAGCGCAGCTACGATTTCGACCTGGTCAAGGTCACCCCGGCCTCCTCCTTCTGCCTGAAGGATTGGGGCGCAGAGGATGCCTGGGAAGGCAATCCCGAAGGGACGCGGCGCTATACCAGATACGTGATCGAAAAGCCGGGAGATTGGGAACGCCTGCACGCGCTTGACCCCTCCGCGCCGCATCTTTCCGGACAACTGGCCTGTTTGCGCCTCCTGCGCCGCGAACTCGGCCCGGACGTTCCCCTGCTCCAGACGGTTTTCAGTCCGTTGGCGCAGGCCAAGAACCTGGCTGGTGGGAACAGGCTGATCGTCCACCTCCGCCAGTATCCCGAAGCCGTTCTGAAAGGCTTGCAAACCATCGCTGCGACGACGCGCCGCTTCGTCGCAGCCGCCATAGAAACCGGCATTGACGGTCTCTTCTACGCCGTCCAGCATGCCCAGGCAGGATTGCTCACGCTCGACGAATACAAAACCTTCGGCCTGCCGTTCGACACAATATCGCTCGAACCGGCGCAGGGTTTGTTGTGCAACATGCTCCACCTGCACGGCAAAGACATCTACTTCTCACTTCTTACTTCTTCCTTGTCTTTCCCCATCGTCAACTGGCACGACCGCGAGACGCCGCCGTCCCTGTGCGAGACCTCCGAGGTCTTGAAGACCTCGGAGGTCTTACGGGCCGTCTGCGGCGGGATCAGCCAAAAGACCATCGTATTGGGCAATAGTCACGAAATCCAGACAGAAGCGCAAGACGCCATCCAACAAACCAAAGGCCGCCGGTTCATCCTCGGCACGGGTTGCGTGGTGCCGGTCATCGCGCCGCATGGCAATCTACTTGCCGCGAAGAAAAGCGTAGAAATCTGGTAATCCTCTGGTTTGTTTGCTATACTATAGACAAGTGAACGGAGGAACAATGGTAAAGACAATTGAAGCATTGTTTGACGGAGTTGTTTTTCGCCCTGTCGAGCCAATTACACTCAAGCCAAACACGCGCGTGCGCATCACTATCGAGACCCCGCGTCTCGCAAGGGAAAAGCAATCGTTTTTGCGAGTTGCATCCTCGCTGAAATTAGAGGGGCCTCCAGATTGGTCCACTAATCTTGAAGAATACCTGTATGGGAAGGGCGAGCGTGAGGGCTGAAATCTTTTTTCAAGAAAGGCCAGATAAAGAATGGGGGCTGACAGATTGCGTTTCTTTTGTCATCATGACCGAGAGAAAGATCAGCGCGGCATTG
>JBDRTP010000152.1:0-7790 GCA_043823965.1 Chloroflexota bacterium | reverse complement strand
GGGCGAATATGAGCAGCTAAAGGATGTTGACCCCGGACGGGCGCATGCCCTGCAGCACCTGATTATGGAAACCATCCGGAAGACCAATCTGGACAAGGAGATGAAGGTTGATTGCGGATTGCGGATTGCGGATTGCGGATTCGCTGACTCGCTGATTTGCTGAATCGTTGAATCGCTGATTCGAACTTCAGGTTTGCGGTCAGGTTCATAGCGAATAAAGATTACACCTTTCTCGCGGGCTTGCTCATAAAGCCTTTCTTTGAAGCCATAGGCGCGGATATCGCGGTACAGGATGACCACTTCCGCCTGCGGATTAATTTCCTTCAACCGTAACGCATTTTTCAGCGCCACCGTACAGCAGATGCGCGAGCAGTATTTCTCGGCAGGGCCGACGCACTGGATCGTGACTACCGATTTTAGATTGAGGATTTCGGACTTGTCTTGAGCCGAAGCCCAGAGCGTAGCGAGGGGGCTGGCGAAGGATTGCGGATTTCCGAGTCGAGATTCAAATTCCTGCTGCGTCACGATGCGCGGGTCGCTGCCATAGCCGTATTCAGGCCCTCGATATTCCTTTCCGCCAGTTGCCAAAATCGTCACACCATGCGGAACATCTTCGCGGCGGCCATCCGCGCCCACAATGGCGCTGGTGAAGTTGCCCATGAAACCCGTCGTCGCGGTAACGTTGCTCTGCAAATGCAGTGTGATCGCCTGGCTGCCTTTCACCTGCTCCACCAATCGCCGCAAAACCTCCTGCGGGGCTTGTCCCCCTCTCCCTTCGGGAGAGGGGCTGGGGGTGAGGGCAGTTACATAACGCAGATTCCCACCCAGTTCCCGCTCCCGCTCCACCAGATGCACAGGGAATCCCTGCTCGGCAAGCGAGAGCGCGGCCGTCATCCCGGCTGCCCCGCCGCCGACCACCAGCGCGGCGTGCTGGACAGGCACGTCAATTGTATGCTGCGCTTCGAGCAACGCGGCACACGCCACACCAGCGCGCACCAAATCTCTGGATTTGGCCGTGGCCGCATCCTTGTCATTCGAATGCACCCACGAGCACTGGTTGCGGATGTTCGCCATCTCGAACAGGTACGGGTTCAACCCCGCCATGCGGATGCTGTCCTGGAACAGCGGCTGGTGTGTCAGCGGCGTGCAACTCGCCACCACGACGCGATTTAGGCCATGTTCCAGCACCTGTTCGGTGATGTGCTGGATGCTGTCCTGCGAACAGGTGTACAGGTTGGACTCAGCATGAGCGACGTATGGCAGTTTCGAGGCGTACTCGGTGACCGCTGTCACGTCCACGAAGCCGCCGATGTTCGAGCCGCAGGAACAGATGAACACGCCGATACGCGGCGGCTCACCTCTCACATCCCGCTCCGGCGGATATTCGCGCTCGACGGTCAACGAGAAGCGCGCCGAACTGAGTCTGGCCGCGGCCGCCGCAGCCGCGCCGCTGCCCTCCACGACCGATTCGGGGATGTCCTTCGGCTCGCGGAACGGGCCGACCGCGTAGATTCCGGAGCGGGATGTTTCGAGTGGATTGAACTGCGCGGTATGGCAGAATCCGTACTCATCCAGTTCGACCCCGAGACGGCGGCCAAGGGCGCGTACCGACTCCGAGATTTCCATCCCGACCGAGAGCACGACCAAGTCAAAGCGTTCATCATGCAGGCCGCCGTTTTCATCCATATAACGCAAAATTAAATCCTGCGTCAGCGGGGCTTCGCGAATCATGCTTACGCGGCTGCGATGATACTGCACGCCGTAACGTTCTTTGGCGCGCTCGAAATAAGCCCAATAGCCTTTCGAGAAGGCGCGCATGTCCATCATAAAGACGTGCACATCCAGGCCAGGCTGGTGCTCTTTGGCGATGACGGCTTCTTTGGTTGCGTACATGCAGCAGACCGCCGAGCAGTAATCGTGGCTCTGGTCGCGGCTGCCGACGCATTGCAAAAAGGCAACGCGCTTCGGCGGCTGGTGATCGGACGGGCGATGGACGTGTCCCATCGTCGGCCCCGAAGCGGAAAGCAGACGTTCGAATTGCAGTGCGGTGACCACATTCGGGTAGCGCCCGAAGCCGAATTCCTCCGAGAGTTCAGCGCGATAAGTCTGGTAGCCAGGAGCAAGGATGACCGCGCCGACCTTGAGCGATTCTTCGCGAGCGGCCATATCGTGGTCAATCGCCTTGACGCCGCAGGCAAAGTAGCAGGCCATACACTCCGAGCAGATGCCGCAGGCCAGGCAGCGCGAGGCCTCGGCCTGCGCGGATTCGTCGTCATAGCCGCTCTCGACCTCGACGAAGTTGTCAATGCGCTGTTCGACGGGGATTTCAGGCAGCGGGATGCGGGGTTGGGGTTTGATCTCGCCACGCGCCATGCGCTCGTCAATCTCCTGCCGCGTCAACTTGACGACGGGCAGTTCGGGCTTTTGCGGCGGCTCGAGGGCGTCACCGCGCAGATAGCGCAGGATGGACTCGGCAGCCTTGTGCCCGCTGGCGACCGCCTCGATGACGAAAGCCGTACCCGAAACGCTGTCGCCCGCCGCGAAAACGCCAGGGCGCGTGGCTGCGAAGGTATTCGGGTTGATGGCAATCGTCTTGCGCTCGGTCAGCCCGACGCCCGCATCGCCAGGGATGAAGGCCAGACCGGCGCGCTGCCCGACCGAGAAGATGACCGTATCGCAGGGAATGACATGATTGGAAGCGGGCACTTTCTCGACCGACAGCCGTCCGTTTTCGTCAAAACTAAACGAACTGACCTCCATGCACTCCGCGCCGTTTGCGCGTCCATTGGCGTCGCCGAGGATTTGCTCAAAGGAACGACTGTTATATACGGTGATGCCTTCCGCCAGCGTGGCTTCTATTTCCCACGGATGGGCCGGCATCTGCGCGCGGCTTTCCAGGCAGGCCATCGAGACCTTGCAGCCCAGGCGCACGGCGGAACGCGCCACGTCAATCGCCACGTTGCCGCCGCCGAGAACCAAAACGTTTGGCCCGAAAGGTTTACCGTCAGGCGTACCAATGTTCCCGCTTTCGTCGCGCTCATATCGGTTCAGACGAATATCGCGCAGGAAATGCGTGTTGATGACCACGCCGTCCAGATTTGCGCCGGGAATCGGCAGGCGCACGCCTTCGTGCGCGCCGACGGCAATCAGCACAGAGGTAAAGCCTGCATTGAAAAGGTCATCCAGATTGCTGACCGGCGTATTCAGGCGCAGGTCAATGCCCAAATCCACGATATCCGCCACTTCGCGCTCGATGATTTCAGCCGGTAAGCGGAACTCCGGCACGCCCAGGCGTAACATGCCGCCCGCGACGGGCATGGCTTCGAAGACCGTGACGGGATAGCCTTCACGGATAAGGTCTTGCGCGGCGGTCAATCCGCACGGCCCTGCGCCGATGATGGCAACCGGTTTATCGGGATATTTGATTTCGACCTTCTCGACCGGCTGGCGCGGCTCGGCATAGACTTTATCGGTGACAAAGCGTTTAAGGGCGCGGATATTGATGGGTTCGTCCACTTGTCCCCGATTGCAAGCCGTCTCACAGCGGTGATTGCAGATGCGCCCGCAGATACCGGGGAAGGGATTATCCATCTCGATGACGCGCAGCGCGTCCGCCCAGCGGCCTTCGCGAATCAGGGCGATGTAACCTTGGGCGCGCTGTCCCGCCGGACAGGCATCGCGACAGGGTGCGATGCCGCGCTTTTCGATGGCAAAAGCATTCGGCACCGCCTGCGGATAGAGTTTGAAGGCCGCACGGCGCGGGGCCAATCCCTCGTTGAAAGTATCGGGGGTGATGACTGGACAAACCTTGACGCAATCGCCGCAGGCAATACATTTGGCCGTGTCAATATAACGCGGCCGCCGCTCGACAGTCACGGAAAAGTCGCCCGCCGCGCCTTTCACGTCCAGCACGTCAGTGTCGGTCAGGATTTCGATGTTCGGATGGCGACCGGTTTCGACTAGTTTCGGCGAAATGGTGCACATGGCACAGTCGTTGGTCGGGAAGGTTTTGTCCAACTGGGCCATATGTCCGCCAATGGCCGATTTCTGTTCGACGAGATAAACCTTGAAGCCCTGCTCGGCCAGGTCAAGCGCAGACTGCATACCCGCGATCCCGCCGCCGACGACCATCACGGCGCCGATAGGCAGGGACGAAGGATGAGGGATGAAGGATAAAGAATCGCCCTTATCCCACTTGCTCCCAGTTGTTTTACTGCTTGCACGCGCTCCCATTTTGTCCTTTGGCGTTCTGAAAAATTATAAAAATTATCTGCGCCTGGCTTAGACTTTAGACATTGTAGGGCAGGTTTCTTACCTGCCGCCAGATTTGGCGGGTAAAATACCCGCCCTACTTTCTCTTCCGTCGGCCTTTAAAATCTACTGCTTCATCATCCTCTTCATCGGCGATTTTCACATCTTCCGCCTTCATCCTTCCGCCTTCATCCTTTGCCTTCAGCGGATTGGGACCAAGCCCGCGCACTCGCTCCGTCATCGTCTGCGCGGCATTGGCATACGCCTGCGCCTGGCTGCCGGACATAAAAAACATATCCAGCCTCTCGCCTCCCAAGCCGATTTCGTCCAGGATTTGCTTGGCGCGCTGCATCCGGGCGCGGCCGCGCTCGTTGCCACGCACATGATGGCAGTTGCCAATCGGACAGGCCACAATATATGCGCCGTCCGCTCCCTGCTCGAAGGCCTCCAGCAGATAGCGGACGTCCGTCTTGCCAGTGCAGGGCATGCGCACGAACTTGACGTTGGCCGGATACTGCACTTGCAGCGCGCCGGCGGTATCCGCGGCCATGTAACCGCAATAAACACAGTAGAAGGCTGTGATTTCTGGCTCGAAAATTACATTAGTCTGCTGTGGTGTCATGGTATCTCTCTATGTTACCAGTGTTCAGTTTTCAGTGTTCAGTTCCGACTGAATACTGAACACTGATCACTGAACACTGCCAACTGGCACTCGCCACGCTCCCAACCCTTGAATGGAACGCAGCATCATCTGCTCATCGGTGTAATGCAATAACTGGATGGCATTGGCCGGACATTCGCCGGTGCATGTGCCGCAACCCTGGCACTGGGCCGGGTCAATCCACGCCGCGCCGCCCAGCCCGCCGACCCCGACTCGTCCCTCCAACTGGACGACCTGCGGAATGGCAAAAGGGCATGTCCGCGTGCAGGTGAGACAGCCGATGCACTTGTCCGGATCCACCTGCGCCACCACGCCACCCAGCCAAAGTGATTCCTGTGAGAGCAGCGTCAGGGCACGCGCCGCGGCCGCCAGCGCATGGCTGATAGATTCCTCGATGAACTTGGGGTAGTGCGCCATGCCAGCCAGGAAAATGCCCTCGCGCATGAAATCCATCGGGCGTAATTTCATCTGCGCTTCTTCATAGAAACCTTCGGACGAAAGCGGCACGCGCAGTTTCCGCGCCAGTTCACCGGAGCCTTCGGATGGCGCAATCGCCATGCTCAATGGCACCAAATCGGCGGGCAGGGTCAGCCAGCGATCCATAACGAGATCACGAACGCGTACCACAGTCCGGTCGTAATCATGATCGAAGGTCACTTCAGGCGGTTGCTCGTCTGTATAACGGGTGAAAACCACGCCCAGCCGCCGCGCCTCGGTGTAATACTCCTCGCGAAATCCGTAAGTGACGATATTTTTGTAAAGCACCGTCACGCGGCAGTTCGGATTGAATAGTTTGAGCCGGATGGCATTCTTCATCGTGTTGGTGCAGCATACCCGCGAGCAGTAATCCGGGCTGTCTTCCGACCGGACGCACTGGATCATCACCACGTCCCTCAGTGCAGCGATTTCCTCTGGATGATGGATGATTTTCTCTTCCAGCTCACGCGTGGTGATGACGCCGGGCAGGTTCAGCAGCGCGTGTTCACGCGTCTCGCGCGCGCCGGTGGCGACGATGGTCACGCCATGCGCGACGGTGAAACGCTCCACTGTGCCGTCGGGACGATACGTCTGCAACTCGGATTTAAAATCCCCGACGTGACCGGCGTGCTGGACAACGTCGGTGCGGATGTGCGTGGTGATGCGCTGGTGCGAACAGACTCGATTGACCAGGTCACGCAAGAGTCGCTGCGGGTTGTAACCTTCGGCCACGTAATACAAATCCAGCAAATTGCCGCCGAGACGTTCCTCACGCTCGACCAGATGCACGTCGTAGCCGCTGTCGGCAATTGCCAGCGCGGCCGTCATACCCGAAACGCCGCCGCCGATGACCAGCGCGGTTGGCACGCACGGCATTTTGTCTTTGTGTACCGGCTGGGCCGCGATGACCCGCCCGACGGCCACGCGTACCATTTCCTGGGCTTTGCGATTAGCCTGTTCTTTCTGTTCCTTATGCACACGCGTGCATTGCTCGCGCAGGTTGACCACTTCCAGCAAATACGGATTCAATCCCGCCTGGCACACGAGGCGTTGGAAAAGCGAGTCATGTGTGCGGTTGCTGCACGCCGCCACTACCACTCGATTCAGGCCTTCACTCTGAATCCGGTCACGCATATATTCCAGCATTTCCGGGAAGCAGGCATATTCGATGACTTCCGCTACAGCCAAATTCGGCCATTGTTCGGCCTGGCTAACCAGCGCGGGCAGGTCGAGGTAATCGCTGATGGTCTGTCCGCAGGTGCAGGCGAAGACACCCACCTTTGGCTTTTCGCCCGTCACATCCCGTTCGGGCGGGAAGCCGTCGTTTGAAAGGAACGGCCAGGCGCGCGTGTACGGATAAGTATGCAGGCGGTCATTGAGCAGGCGCATCACCTCGGCGGCCGCGCCGCTGGCGTCAATGATGGTCTCGACGATTTCCTTCGGAGACGAGAACGCCCCGCAGACGAAGACGCCCGGCCGCGAGGTCTGGAGCGGAGTGAATTTATCCGTCTGGCAGAAGCCATATTGATTGAGTTCGATATCGAGAATTTCAGAGAGCTGGCTGGCCGATTCGGGCGGCTGGAGGCCGGTCGCCAGAACAACCATGTCGAAGCGTTCCTCGTGCAGTTTACCGTTCGGGTCGGCGTAGTGCAAAATCAAGTCGTGCGTAGCCGGGTCTTCGCGGATGGCCGAAATGCGGCTGCGGTTATAGTGGATGCCATGTTTGTTGCGCGCCTTGTCGAAATAGGCGCTGTATTCCTTGTTGAAGGCGCGTTCGTCCATGATGAAGACGCTGCAATTCACATCCTTGAGGCGCTGCTTTGCCAGGATGGCTTCCTTAGTGGCATACATGCAGCAGATGGACGAACAGAAAGCGTTTTGCTGGTCGCGCGAGCCGATACATTGCAGCCAGGCGATGGACTTTGGCGTGCGTTTGTCCGATGGGCGGACGACCAGACCCTCGGTTGGGCCGGAACGGGAGGCCAGCCGTTCATACGTCATGGCCTGGACGACGTTGGGATAGCGCCCGCAACCAAGTTCTTCCAACTGCGTGGCATCATAGACCTGGAAACCGAGCGCCAAAACTATCGCGCCGACATCCACCGAAAGCAGGCGCGGCTGCTCGTTCAGGTCAATGGCTTTGGTGGGACAAACCTTTGCGCACTTGCCGCAGTCGTCGCAGTATGGGCCTTTGTCAATGCAGTAGGCGTCCGGCGCAGCGCGGGCGGCGGTCTTGTAGGCCGCCTTTCGTTTGGTCATCCCCAACTGGTAGGAATTGGGCAGTTCCACCGGGCAGGCCTCGGCGCACAGGTTACAGTTGATGCAGCGCACGATGTCCACGTAGCGCGGCTCCTGGCGCAGGGAAACGCTGAAATCGCCCGCCTCCCCCTCTACATCCATG
>JBDRTP010000151.1:0-2267 GCA_043823965.1 Chloroflexota bacterium | reverse complement strand
TTTTCCGGGATCTCTTCGAGCCAGATAAAGCCAGCTATTCTCACGGTATCATCCTCCGCGAGTAAGTATAACGCAATTTCCTCACTTTTCAACCCTTCGGGCTGGGCGTTCGCCTGAGGCTCACGCCGAAGGCCCTCAGGGCGAAGCCTTCGACCTCGCCCGTTCCGCCACTGCGTGGACGAACGCTTTGAACAACGGGTGCGCTCGATTGGGGCGGGATAGAAATTCGGGGTGGAACTGGCCGCCGAGCCAGCTTTGGATGTGCGAGGAGACAGACATGCTGTCGGGCGCCCGAAATGACATATCAAGTATAATCCGAAATGGAGCAAAATAGTGATGACCGAATTGACTATTCATGAAGCCGCGCTGCTTGACGCCCGTGACAAACTGCATTACCCGCTGCATGAGACCCGCCTGCGCAAATTCGCACTGGCGGTGGTCCGCTTTCTTTTCCGCTTTATCATGGTGATGGATATTGAAGGGCAGGCGAACTTGCCTCCTGACGGCGCGGTGATCATAGCGTCCAACCACGTGTCGAATTTGGATGCGTTCCCGCTGCAATTGGCTCTGCCGCGCCCGCTTTTTTTATGGGTAAGGCCGAGTTGTTCAAGAACCCGCTGATAGACCAGTTCTTTCGTAATCTGGGCGGATTTCCGGTCTACCGCGGCGAACGCGACGAATGGGCCATCCGCCACGCCGGGAAATTGCTGCGCCACGGACAGGTGCTGGGCATGTTCCCGGAAGGGACGCGCAGCCACGGGCGCGGTCTGAAAGTTGCCAAAACAGGTGCGGTGAGACTTGTGCTATCAGTCAATTGCCCAATCCTGTGGTTGCCAACATTTTTTCAAAACATTTCCGCATCGCACCCGCGTGCGGGTAAAGATCGGTGAACCGGTCTGGCCAAACCTGGATGAACTGCCCCTGGCGTTGACCGATCGGGTAATGTTTGCGCTGGCGCGTAACCTGCCGGAAGGTTTGCGAGGGGTGTATGCGGAAGCGCCAAAGGGATTTTAGATTCGGCGGTTCAGCGATTAACTGAGCGCCGCTCACTTTGCGCCAAGTTCGCGCAGAATCGTTTGTATGTTGAATTTCAATTCAGGAATATCGCACTCGATGACAGACCATACGGCCTGTGTGCCAATCCCGAAGTGCAGACCTCCGAGTTCTCGCAGAACTCGGAGGTCTGTGGTCTGTTTCTCCCTTATTCCTTCCCTTAAACATCCAGCAAGCGTTCGTGCTCGCTTCTCATAGCGGATGGGCTTCTTGAAGCACCTGCGGGCGGATGCGCGGCCGCAGGCCTGCTTCGGTCACCACATCCACGTTGTGACCCAGAAGGGCCTGCAATTCGCGCAACAGGCGCGCCAAGTCGAGCAAGCTGCGGCCTGATTCCAGTTTCTCCAGAAAATCAATATCGCTGTCGGGACGGGCCTCGCCGCGCGCCACCGATCCAAAGACGCGCACGTCATACGCGCCGTGTTTGCGCGCGGCTATTAAAATTTGCTTGCGGCGTGTTTTCAGAAGTTGTTCGAGTTCCATTTCGTTCGCTCCTCGAAGCGCCTGCAACAGCAACTTCCTCGCGGTTGAGAACTTCCATTGTCTCGTCACCCATCCCAACCGCGTAGATGCCATGCTTTGTCAGATAGGTCACGATCTCCTCAGGGATATATAACGATGAGAACACTGGCACCACCGGTCTGCCTGCATACTCCGGGAAGTATTGGAAGAATTCGCCGCTTTGCAGGAACTCCACGAAGGCAGCCGCGTACTCAGGCCGGACAGTGGCCTTGCTCTCGTTGAGCAACACAGCTTTATCGCCAACGTAGAGCGCGTCGAACTCGCGTCGCTGGCCGGTGACGGTGTGGCGTTTTTCGATACGCACGGTGAAGATCTGCAATTCGCCGCAGCCCAACTCGTTGCACGCCATACGGCGCAGGCTGGGGGCGATGATGTCTTCCACTACCGTGCCGAGCCGGTTGGCAATGTCGCCAAGTTGTCTGGCAAGCTCGCGGCGGTCTTTCTCCGCCTGGGTTTTGAACTCCGCCAAATTACGCTCCATGCGCGTCAGGGCCATGTCTGTATGGGTCATAAACTGCCCGAAGATCGCTTCCAATCGGTCAACTCGTTCTTCTACAGCCAGCATATTCTGCTCCTATCTGCGAGGCTAAATAGACAGATATGAGTTTACCCCCAATCAGCCAAAAACACAACCTTCTAACTTTCAACCCCCCAACCCCGCCCTCTCCCGCACCGCGCGAATGAACGCCACA
>JBDRTP010000150.1:0-12061 GCA_043823965.1 Chloroflexota bacterium | reverse complement strand
CGGCTTGCGTCTTTGTCTTCCAAGGCTTCGCTGAAATGGATTACTCCATCCTGCGCTCGGTCGACTACATGTGTTACGAGAAATTCACATGGCAAGTACCTTTCAACTTACTAGAACAGCCAGGCTTATCCTGGCGCACCGAATTACACAGAAAAGATCAAGGAAAATCCGTGAAAATCGGTGAAACTTGTACTGCCTGCCCTCCCGCCGAAGGCCTACTCGGCAAGGACATCCCGTAAGAGCGCTGGGACGATGTCGGGACGATGTGGCGGCCAGGCCAGGGCGGCACGAACGGTGACCGCCAGCGCCCGAGGACGGGCTTTGGATCGGTTGGATGGCACCCGAAAGGACACAGATGATCCTTCACACATGAAATTCCTGCAAATTCGGCATCTCGTTTTTATTGGCATGTGCTGGTTGGTCACCAAAAAGATCATTCACGGTTCGAATACGGTGTAAGGGCGCGTGGTACAATCAAAAATAAGCCTTTCAGTTGAGATGGCTGTTCAGCCTGATGCACGGCGGGCTTAGGAGATAGATGATGAGCACGATAACCTGGAATATTCCTCGCGAAACATTATTTGCCTTAAAGGGGTCCACCGAGGAAGTAGGGGATATGCTTCGTATGGCCTCTGCGGTGAAGCTATATGAAATGGGCAGGATTTCTTCCGGAATTGCGGCGCGTCTGGCCGGCGTGCCCAGGGTGATATTTTTAGCGAAACTGGCAGATTATGGGGTGGATACCTTTCAACTCAGTGAAGAAGAACTTCAACGCCGGGCACGATTGGCCTGAGGCGAATTTGTGACGGATGTAATTTGTAACACCTCGCCATTTCAGTATCTTCATCAAATTAACCAACTGCGCATTTTGCCCGCTCTGGCAGGTAAAATTATCGTTCCTCCAGCGGTTGTGGATGAAATTACTGTGGGGCGCTCGGTTGGCGTGGAGTTGCCCGATCTATCAAGACTGGACTGGCTGGTTGTGCGCAGCCCCGCCGGTCAAAGCGCTTTGCCGCTCATTTCCGATTTGGGCGCGGGGGAATCGGAAGTGTTGATGTTGGCTTTGGAGATACCCGGCCACGCAGCCAGCCGGGAGGCGGAAAAGAGTATGACTTAGAAGCTATCAAAATGGCCCCCGTGATCCGGGAGCTCAAAAAGCACCCCCGACCCCCATCCCCAACGTCATCCTGATCCATAATGGAAAGAACCGACTTCGACATCATCCGCCAGAAGGTTAGCGAAGGTGATTATGAGATCAGTCTGTTCAGTAACACCTCAGGCCACGGTTGTAACGGTGTATTTTCCAGATGAAGATCGCTGGGCACACGTTACACGGATTACACCGAATTTACCCGGCCACGCAGCCAGCCGGCCGAGCGGTGCCCTGAGCCGCCGGGTTGAGCCTGTCGAAACCTTGTCAAAGGGTAGGTGCTGTGCGCAGCACCTACTCGGCGCAGAGGCGGAAAAGAGCGTGACTTAACCTGATAGCGATAGGGGGACACAGAGGCCAGGTGACGCGGCTTCCTGTGTCCCCCTGAATAGTTTTTTCTTCGCCTGCCCTCGTGCAAGGATCATGGTGAGAAGGAAGAAAAGAGGTGTTTGCAATGACCAAACCGATCGTGTTAGAGATTCCTGGGGATGTCTTGGAAGCTGTCAAGTTACCCCCTGATGAAATCGTGAAAGAATTTAAGCAAGAGTTGGCTCTGGCTTTATACCGGCGTGGTGTGCTCTCTTCGGGCAAAGCTCGTGTTCTTGCACAGATGACACGCTGGAAGTTCGAAGAACTGCTCGAGCAACGCAGGATCCCTCGACATTATTCAGAAGCAGACCTCGCGGAAGACATCCAATATGCCCAGGGTCATCTGTGATTCCTCGACTTTGATCCATTTGACAGCCATTGGAAGGTTGGGATTGCTTGAAGATTTTTACGAGCGTGTCACAATTCCAATAGCTGTTTGGCATGAGGTCGTTGACGAAGGAAAGGGCCGTTCTGGTGCTTTAGAAATCGAACAGGCGCAGCGGGATGGCTGGATAGAGGTGCTTGAACCCAAGGATAAAGTATTACTACGTCTTTTGAAACAAGAATTGCATGATGGAGAGGCAGAAGTGATCGCGCTTGCTCTTGAAGAACGAGCTGAAATAATCCTTTTAGACGAATCCGATGCTCGTAAAGTGGCTGAACTATTTCATTTGCGTAAGACAGGGATAATAGGGTTGTTGATCCGGGCGAAGTTAAAAGGATTGGTTGTCTCTTTGCGTCAGGAATTAGACCGACTCCAAGATGAAGGTGGGTTCTGGATTGACAATGAACTATATCAGCAAGCGTTGAGGGCAGCTGGAGAGGGTGGATCGTGAAAATTCGTGAAACTTGTGCTGCCTGCCCTGGCGGGCTAGGCCAGGGAGCACAGTCGAAGCATCCGTGGTTAGAAAAATCCGTGTCAATCAGTGCAACCCGTGGTTGCTTCCTTAATAATTTACCCGGCCTCGCAGCCAGCCGGCCGAGCGGCGCCCTGAGCCGCCGGGATGAGCCTGTCGAAACCTTGTCGAAGGGTAGGTGCTGTGCGCAGCACCTACTCGGCGCAGAGGCGGAAAAGAGCGTGACTTAACCTGATAGCGACAGGGGGACACGGAGGCCAGGCGTCGCGGCTTCCCGTGTCCCCCTGTGCGATACAGCGAAGGATCACCGCGGATCAAAGGAAAGTCAGGTTACATTGATCCAAGGCGACCCGATAGGCCAACTCTTTGGTACAATGAGTAACAGGAATTTTAAACATAGTTGAAATAAAATGCCAACTGCTTTACGAATCGGGCCTTATCGCTTCTATTTTTATTCGTACGACTGTGGTGAGCCACGCCACATGCACGTAGATCGAGAGAAGTTGTGATGACACTCACAACTCCTAGAGTGGTCAATGTATTCGTTACTGACGATACATTATCGGTAGATTTGGAGGATGGTCGCACTATCGCTGTCCCCATCGCCTGGTATCCACGTTTGGCGTATGGGACACCCGAAGAGCGCGACCATTTTCAGATCAGTGGTGCAGGGTATGGCGTTCATTGGCCAGACTTGGATGAAGATATTGGCATCGAGGGCTTGCTGTTGGGCAGGAGATCCACAGAAAGTATTACCTCCTTCGAGCGATGGCTCCAACGCAGGCCCAAACTACGCTGAGACGCAGCGGGGCGTGTTCAAGGCAATGGAACCTGGCAAGGTTGGATAGTCATATAGGGGTTTGGGTGAGGAGAAGAGGCTGATGTGGTAAAAGAAGAAGTACTGAAAGAAATCATCCGGCGGGTTGTCGAAGTGGCTCAACCAGAGAAGATCATTCTCTTTGGTTCAGCGGCGCGGGGAGAGGCGAGGCCAGATAGCGATATTGATCTGCTGGTGGTGAAATCCGGCGCTCACCGGCGCAGGTTGGCGCAGTCAATTTATATGAACCTCTTTGGGGTGGGGAGGGCCGTGGATGTGGTCGTCGTGAGACCGGAGGATCTCGAAAGATACAAGGATTCCTTCGCCCTGGTCATCGAGCCTGCCTTGCGAGAAGGAAGAGTGGTTTATGCCCGTTGAGCGATACGCTCCCGATGATCCCCGAGAATGTACGCTTTCCCTATGTCCACGACCTGGCAAGACTGCTGGGCCTTGTCGAGCAGGCAGGCCAGCCTGTCCCAGAATCCGTTATGCGGGCAGCCAGCCTTTCCGATTATGCCGTAGGAAGCCGGTATCCTGGGCCATTGGAAAGCGTGACCGAACAGGAATACGAGCAGGCCATTGTAATCGCCGAACAGGTGATTGACTGGGCGCAGGGCGTGATTGAGATGCAGTGGAAAGCGGACAATGGGGGAGGGAAGACGGTGTGAAGGTCGTTTCCATCCGCCGAAGGCCTACTCGGCAGGCCATCCCCTGCTTGTGCGCAGCACCTACTCGGCGGGAGGTCATCCCCCCAGGTTTCTTCACTACGAAAAGAAATCTACCCACCTGACACTTTGGGAATAGGACGCGGAAAAACACTTCGCTACACTCAGTGCAAGCGCGGATGGACGCGGATTTTTTACCGAGTAGGTGCTGCGCATCGATTCACAGCAAAAAAAGGCCTTTTCCGCGTTTTCCCGAGTAGGCCTTCGGCGCGCTCGTCCGCGTCCCATTTTTGAAACTGTCGGGTGGCTAGAAAATTCTTTCTTCCGAAGATCATCAACCCCGATCAGTGGTATCTGCGTCATCAGCGTTCCAAGCTCATTGTCTGCGCAGCACCTATCCTTCGACAAGGTTTCGACAGGCTCAACCCGGCGGCTCAGGGCGCCGCTCGGCTGGGAGACGGGACGCTGATTTCGACAAGGTTTCGACAGCCCTTCGATAAACTCAGGATAAAGCTCAACCCAGCGGCTCAATCTAAAGGTCGGAGCGGGGGGCTTCGCAGGGCGCTGCCACGCAAGCCTGCCCAGAGAGGCAGGCAAGCCGAGGGGCTGTGGTGGGAGTACATCACCACGGTAGATCACCCCTTCGGCTGACCCTTCCCCTTCGCTGCCCCTTCGCTTTGCTCCCTGGCCTGGCCCGCCACCTGAAACCGCTACCTGATACTACCAGGTACAAGCAGGTGTACTTGCAACTTGCGCCCTGGCCTGACCGCCACCTTCGGCAGGCAAGTACAGGCAGGCAGGGCAGGCCGCCTCGGGCAGATCGGCGCGGATACCTTCACCAATGACTTGAAAGATGCCTGTTTTGGGATAAAGTGCGATAAAATCAGGCAAAACATGGAGAAATGACATGCGGTTGATCATAGAATATCCCAAGCTTCTTCCGGACGCGCTCCAACAAACTCAGGACGAATTCGAACGCGAATCTAAAATGGCGATGGCGGTCAAGTTGTTTGAATTGGGGAGGCTATCTTCGGGCATGGCCGCCAATCTGGTTGGTATGGAAAGGGTCGCATTTTTGCTTTCCCTTCATCGTTACGGAGTCGCCATGATCGATCTTGACGCGGCAGAACTTGAATCCGACTCGAAAAATGCCTGAAACGCAAGAGATCGTGATCAATACCGGCCCAATGATTGCGATTGTTGCGGCCCTGGGCGGCCTGGATGTCCTCAAAATCTATAGACGAGTCTGTGTGCCGCTCGAAGTATGCGGCGAGGTCACGGCCGGCGAATCAAGTCGCTTCGCTGCGCTGGAGTTCGAAGCCGCTCATTGGTTGGAGAAATGGAAGCAACCCCTGTCCCCGGCGGCGATGCTGTTAAACACCCTTGATATCGGCGAGGCCTCTGTGATCCAATTGGCGCTGAACGAGCGAATTCGGACCGTGTGTATTGACGAGAGTGCAGGAAGAAGGCTTGCCCTGAGTTTATCGAAGGGATGGCCCGGCTGAACGGTCTCCTGGTTACTGGTTCTGTGGGGATTCTCCTGCGCGCCAAGCGGGAAGGACGTCTGTGCACCAGGCTGTTTGTGCATGGGCAAGTGAGTTGGCCCGAAGTCGCCCAGATATATTCCGGATCGGTTATATCGGTTCCTATTCGCGCGGAGATTGGGGAGTGGCGAGCGATCTGGATTTGATTCTAATTGTAGAACGCAGCGAACAACCATTTTGGCGGCGTGCTCTTGCCTTCGATGCCCTCGGTTTACCGGTGCCAGTGGATATGGTAATCTATACACGAGAAGAGTGGCAGGCAATGGCGGCCAGGGGAGAGCGTTTTTATAGAACGGTCGAGCAAGAAGCCAGATGGGTGTACGATAAAGGGTAGGTGTGGATAAAAGTGGCTGCTTCCTCAAGATTTGCCCGGCCACGCAGCCAGCCGGCCGAGCGGCGCCCTGAGCTGGTAGGTTGACTGGCATAGCCGTGTCGAAACCTTGTCGAAGGGTAGGTGCTGCCGACCCATGCGCAGCACCTACTCGGCAGGGTGCTTCGCGAAGGCCTACTCGGCTCTGGTCGAGCTGCTGCTCTCGACAACAGCACGGAAACCTTAATCAACTCTGGTAAAATATCAGGAACAAAGTATGGATGATCTTCATGTGTAAGAGCGAGAGGTAAAGATGGACTTAACGCTGAAATTAAACGTAAATCAAGTCTCCGCCGCTATTTTGTTGTTGGAACAAGAGGAGAAGCAAGTGTTGAAGCAACGCTTATCCGCGCTGTTGAACCTGACGCCGGAGGCAGTCGAGGATTTGGGCTGGCTTAAGCTGGCCGAGTCGGCTTTTAGCTTCTGGGATGATCCAGTTGAAGATCTTTACAATGATCTGATACCGCAGGTTGAGAGTGGGAATTGAGCCAGGAAAGCTTACCGATGAAACCATGCGTGAGTTGGATCAGCGGATCGCACGGGCGGTTGGCTTGACAAATTGAGGACCGAAGACGGAGGACAGGAGACCGACTCCGTCCTCCGTCCTCCGTCTTTTTCCCCGGGAAACAATGCAAGCCCTAACCTTTTGGAAAACAGTCACGATGGATCAGGCGAACCTGCTCGAAGAACTGGTTGCTCTTTTCGGTGAGCATGGCATCCAATTTTGTGTCATTGGCGGCCAGGCTGTCAATGCTTACGTGGAGCCATTGGTAAGCCTCGACTTGGACCTGGTCGTTGCGCTTCATCAATTCGACCAGGTAGAAGAACTTCTCAACCGGCATTTTGTTCTAAAGCGGTTTCCGCATAGCTTGAATATCTCGTCAGCCGGTTCTGATCTCAGGGTGCAAATCCAGACAGACGAACGCTACGCTCCATTTGTCGAACGAGCAACCCGGCACGAAGTATTGGGATTGGAACTGCCGGTTGCCAGCCTGGAAGATGTCTTACGGGGGAAAGTTTGGGCCGCGCTGGATGCGGAACGCAGGGGAAGCAAACGACAAAAAGACCTGGCCGACATTGCCCGTATCCTTGAAAAGTATCCCGAACTGCGCAGCCAGGTTCCCCAGGAGATTCGCATCCGTCTGGTTGGCGATTTCATGGATGATTAAACTTGTGGGTAGGACTGCACTTAATCGTGGACGATCATTTGATCCAGCAAAAAGAGCATTTTGTACCAAGTGCGCCGAGTAGGCCTTCGGCAACACCCTTCGATGAACTCAGGGCAGCGCCTACTCGGTAGATGACAAGGCGAAAAGGTAATAAGGTGATGTGGAGGCAAAGTGATAGTCTTATCTGCATCACCTCCCTCGAAAAAAAGGTGCTGGTTGGAGGTTGATGGCAGAAAGAGTGTGAATATGGTTACTCCTGTGATGACAGATATTGGAACTTTAATTACAAGATCACCCAATGTGCGCGGCGGACGGCCGCGGATTGCGGGGACAGGTGTCACGGTGCGGCGCATCGTGGGCTGGTATAAATTGGGATTGGAGCCGGAAGAGATCGTTGATGAAATTCCACATCTAACCCTGGCCCAGGTTTACGCGGCGCTGGCTTATTATCACGCCAATCAAGATGAGATAGAAAAGGATTTAGCAGAAGAGGAAGCAGAGGCAGCTCGATTGGAGCAACGCCATCATCAGAACCAAGCTCACCGCTCATGAATATTCGGCTCTACTTTGATGAGGATTCGATGCGACTGGCGGTGGTGAAGGTTCTACGCGCGCGTGGTGTTGATGTTCTTACGGCTTTGGACGCTGGTATGATTGACCGCGAGGACGGTGAGCACCTGGCTTTCGCGATTGGACAAGGACGTGTTCTGTTCAGCTTCAACATAGGGGATTATTACGAGCTTCACACGCTGTACTTGACGCAGGGCAAGGCGCACGCTGGTATCATCCTGGCACGCCAGCAGGTCTACTCAGTGGGTGAGCTTATGCGCCGACTCTTGAAGTTGACTGCGGCCAAATCGGCCGAAGACATGCGAAACGAAGTCGAATTCTTGAGCGCGTGGGGATGAGTGGGCTATTGATCGTTCGAGAAGTCCCTGTGCGAGAGTGCAGTGATTTTGGGCACCAATTCATGAGCGCGGATGTGGCTAAAGAAATCGAGCAGCTTTTCGAACTCGATCAGCAAGGTGCTTTGCGTCCGCAAGAAGTCTTACCCGGCCACGCAGCCAGCCGGCCGAGTAGGCGTTGCCCTGCCTGCCCTGGCGGGCTAGGCCAGGGAGTTTATCGAAGGGTGCTGCGCAGAGGCGGAAAAGAGCGTGACTTAGCCTGATGGTACAGGGGGACACGGAGGCCAGGCGGCGCGGCTTCCTGTGTCCCCCTGGCGAGCTGTAATTGCCCAGACAAACCTCATGAGCCTTCTCAGTGACATTATCGCAGCGATTCGAGATAGTGAATTTACGATAACCTTACATGCTCAACAGCAAATGACCGCTCGACGTATCCGGGTAAGCGAGGTGAGAGAAGCAGTGAGTAAAACATGGAACGATGTCCCAGGTGTAAAGTTGAAGCTCTGACGTTCCAAATGATTCAGTACTCTCAGGAGTACGAAGGACATTTCTATATCATCGAGAATGTCCCTGTCAGGGTTTGTAAACAATGTGGCGAGATCATTATTTCTGAACCTGTGGCTGAGAAGATCCAAGAGTTGGTGTGGTCTGGCGTCAAGCTCAAGCGAACGGAGCAGGTGCCAGTGTACGAAGTTGCCTGAGCAGGATTAAAGCTCCCTGGCCTCCCGCGAAGAAATCCCGTAAGAGCACCGGGACGAAGTCCCGTAAGAACATCCCGCAAGAGAATCGGGACGATGTCGGGATGATTCCCGTAAGAACATCCCGTAAGAGCACCGGGACGATGTCCCGTAAGAGATTCGGGATGATATCGGGACGATTAGCGGGCAAGGCCAGGGTGTAATCCGTGGCTACATAAATCGTAGTAGAATCTCCGAAATCCGCGTTCCAGGCAAGCTCAGAAAATGGATGCGATCTTATGTTTCCTAACTTTAACGCCGCTGGTGATCTGCCACCTGGCGTTTACACGGCAACACTAAATCAAGTTATCACTCGCTTTGGCGTCGGTCAGAGACAGCGAGAGTTAGTTACGCGCCGTTTAGTGCATATTTACGAGCTTGCACATCGCACGGGCCATCTACAGCATTTGATCATTTTTGGTAGTTATGTTACAGACGAGCCAGATCCGAACGATGTGGATGTGATTTTGGTGATGGATGACGCGTTTCGTTTAGAAGAGTGCCCAACCGAATCTCGTGGATTATTTGATCACGCGATAGCGCAAGCCAGATATGGCGCCAGCATATTTTGGGTACGTCCAGGGTTGCTAATCGGTGAAAGCCTTGAGAGTTTCGTGGCTCACTGGCAACTCAAACGGGATGGTTCGCTACGCGGTATTGTGGAGGTAAAAGTATGATTAGAAACGAACAGGAACTTAGAGTAACCCAAGAACGGATTGGTTATTTCCAACAGTTGCTGATGCAGTTACGCCAAACCGCTCGGCTGGAAGAGTTCCAGGCAGTGAGCGGGGGCTACCGTATAGAGATTGAACGAATGCAAGCCGAAGTATTGGAATACCTGACTCTACCGGCGCTGTTAGAATCTAATCTTGCCCGGGTATAACTCCGAGTTCAATCCAATAGCAATGGCGTAGGGTAGAAAGGCCCCTCGGCTGATCCTTCCCGAGTAGGTGCCGCGCATAAGGTCAGTCATCAGTGTTCAGTGGACAAAGGGAGCAGCAGGCAATAGATTACCCACCGCCTGGACAGCCGCATCAAAAATGAGCTCAACGCCCCCGGCGCTTTCGGCGGCACGATCATCAAGCGGGCCAACATTCCTTCGGCTTCATTGCGTTCCGCTCAAGACAGGTGGCAAGACCTCCGCTGACCCCTGTGGTGAGCTTGCCGTCTCGCACCGGCGTGTCGCCGGTGTTCGCGGCACGAACGGTGTCGAACCATGGTCGCCTTTGTCATTGCGAGCGCCTTTCCCTGCACCGAACGCAGGACGGTGTGCGAAGCAATCTCCCGGCCGATGAGGGGATTGCTTCGGCAAAGAACGCCTCGCAATGACAGCCTTTCGTTTGGTTGCGGCTGGAAGCCGCGCTATGGTTACACTGATCGAGCCATTCGTCAAACGGAATATCTTTGCTTCGGAAGAAGAGGCCATCCAGGAACTGGTGCACGACTACGTAATGCGCCAGGTTTCTGAATTACAAGCACAGGTGGTCCAATTCGAGCAAAGATATGGTCTGAATTTCCATCAATTTCAACAGTATCTTGGTGAACGCTCCGCTCTATTATCGCAGCGTGATCTTTCCGATGAACAGCGCCGGACTCTGAGCAGGGCCGTGATGCTAGAAGAAGATGATTGGTTGGACTGGAAGGCCGCTCGAGAGATGTTGGAAAGTTGGCTTGGATTACGCCAGGTGTCGCTGCTTCCTGTGCCCCCCTGTTCGCTCGCATGCGCAGCACCTACTCGGCGCGAAAGAACTTGACCACGAAGGCTTTAAAGATCTTTAACACAAAGGTCACCACCCCCAACCCGCAGGGTGCTTCGCGAAGAACGGGGGCAGGCGTGACACGAAGGGTTTACGATCTCTGCCACGAAGGTCACTTTTGATGTTCATAGAAACCAGTTAAGTTCTGTCACTCTGAGGGAGCGTTCCTTCGGCTTCGGCTCAGGACAAGCCTGGACGACCGAAGAGTCTCGTTCTAGTCGTCTGCTGTTCCTATTAGTAAAATATGGTATCTTCTCAAAAAGTGGGTGGGGGTGTGGGGAGATGGAACGGCAATTCGCTCCTATACTTACGTGGATGATATGGTGGACGGTATCTATCTGCTCATGCAGTCGGATCCTTCGACAAGGTTTCGACAGGCTCAACCCGGCGGCTCAGGACGGCGTTTCGAAGGGCCGGTAAACATCGGTTGCCCACAATATAGAATTACCGGTCAACATTTGCCTTGAGCGCGCAAATCATTGGGAACCGCGAAGAAACGAAGAGCGCGAAGGAAAATTAAACTTCGCGAAGATTTGTAAAACTTCGCGGCCTTCGCATCTTCGCGGTGAATCTTTTTGGTTGCGGCTGGAGGCCGCGCTATATAACGGTGGATGAACTGGCTGCAACGGTAGCCGATGTGGCGGGTAAAAAGGTAAACATCCGGCATGTCGAAGGGCCGGTCGGGGTACAATCGCGCAATATACACGCGTTGCATTTTCGCCCTTGTCTGTGCGGTCAAGATGTATTACAATTTGGTCATCTTGACCCGTTGGAGGCAAATATGGAGCAACTGATTGGCATGGCCGAAGCCAAGAGCAAATTCGCCAGCCTGATTGGGCAAACCGCTTATGGCGGGAAGCGCTTCATCCTGGAACGTCGTGGACAGCCGATGGCTGTCCTGATCGGTGTGGATGAATACCAGCGCTTGCGCGGTCTGGAGCAGGAAGCGCAACGGCTGCCAATGTCCCCCGAGCTTTACCAGCGTCAGCAGGAACTCGTCGCCCGGGCGCGGCGCCTGGAGGCGCAGCTGGGCGATCCGGTGGAGCGACTGGCAAAGCTCCTCAGCACTCTGCCGCCGGAGGGGGATCGCTTCTGGGTGGATATCTACGAGATCGGTTGATGGCGCTCTACGACCTTGCTGATCCCGCGGTACCCTTACCACCTCAACTGGTGTTGGATAGTTCCTTGTTGCTGGCCCTCCGGCCTGGCGACGACAACCCTAATGCTCTGGCAGTCCAAGGGTTCGTCAGACGTTTGCGCCAGCAAATTGCCGCCTACCAGATGGTAGCCTGGCTTCCCCTGCCTGTGTTGCAGGAGTGTTATCACGTCATTCTTGCCAACAGTCTGCGTCGCGCCTGGGCAGCGATAGACCCTGTTGCCCGGCCGCCAAACTGGCTGGTGATGTACAAGCGTGAACCCAAACTGCTGGAGGTTGGATTTGTTGCGCTGGCAGAGTTCGAGGAAATCCTGTCCACTATCCCGCTGACGCTAGCCCAGCCGGAAGACCTGGCAACCTCTGCCGCTACCAAACCGTTGGAAGAGCGGCTGCGTTACTTTATCACCGCTTACTACCTGTTGCCTCAGGATGCGCTGATCCTGTCTGAGGCCGAACGACTGGGGGTGATGGCTGTGGCTACACTCGACCTGGACTGGCGGCGGGCAACAGCGTTTGATATTTACACCTGCCCGGTCGCCTGCCCGGTCGAATGAGGCCGATTCCC
>JBDRTP010000149.1:0-11482 GCA_043823965.1 Chloroflexota bacterium | reverse complement strand
CGTAAACCTGCCCGTAGAAGACAAACTCGGCCTCGATATTCGAGTCTTGCTCAAACGAAACCCCATTGATGAGCAGTTGATAGGTTCCTTTGAGCGGCACCGGCGTCTCCGAATTGGGATCGGCGAACAGGCCTTGCACAGCAGGCAGACCACCAAGCCGACGCTTTAGTTTTTCATCCTGAGACATGCGATAGGTCATTTTCTTACTAACGCCGAAATCACCAATCCGTATTTCTCTGCCGTCCGGTGTGATCCAAAGAACGGAAACAAACGGCTGCTTGGCTTCGTATGTGGTGGTGAAATAGAGCGACATTTCTTGTGGGAAATCGTCGTAATTAAAATCGAAGGTGTAAGTGATGTAAGTCTTGCTGGTGTTCTGTGCTCCAACCTCGACTATCTTCGTCACAGCCTCATCCTCATTGACCTCCGCCGTGCTCATCGCGAAGGAAACCGGCAACTTCTTACGAGTAAAATAATTCATCCATACGGGCGGTGCATACTGAGGGTTGGTATACCAGACATCCTCTCCACCGCGCCACAGCCGGACGGCCTCCTGGTACGGGGTGCTCACCAGGGCGTACACCGAGACGGTGATCAGCAACAGAATGATTACCGACCCGACGATTGCGGATGGATATTGCAGGATTTCTCGGAAATTCTTTCTCAGCGCATTCATGCTTGCCTCCCACCACCGCCGATTTTTACGCGCGGATCAACCAAAGCATAGACAAAGTCCAACAGGAAGACGGTAATCGCCAGCAGATAAGCATAAATAATGGACAAACCCACGATCACAGGGGTATCATACAGACCAATGGCCCGGAAGTAGGTACGTCCCAATCCCGGCCAGAGGAAGACCGTTTCCGTGATGATTGCGCCCGTCCACAAGGCAATCAAGAGGAGCGCAAAATGCGTGATAATGGTCGGCAGGGTGGGGCGTAGAATGTAGCGGCGCTCGATGTCGCGCGAGGGTAGACCCTTGGCCTTGGCCAATTCCACGTAATCTTCACTGGAGTAAATCAGGAAAAAGGTACGCCAGTTGAAAATGCTCAGGAAGAGGGAACTAATGATCAGGGCCGAAGCGGGCAGGGTCAAGTGTTTCAGCACGCTCAAGGCGTACTCAATCGTATTCTTCGGGGGCGGCGCACCCACCATGCCTCCGAAGGGCAGGATCTTCAACAGGGCTGCAAAGATCAAGATCAAGAAAATTCCATAGAACCAGGGTGGTGCAGAGGAGGTTGGCGAGAATGCAATCACCAACTTATCCCAAAAACTGCCGTATTTCCTAGAAAGCGAAAGGGCAATAAAGATAGTACTGAAGAACAAGATCATGTTGGAGGTCCCCATGAGAAGCAGTGTCGCTGGCAAACGCTCGAGAATGATCAGGCGCACCGTTCTGGAGCCGCTATCGCTCGTCATGTTGACGGCGCGCCCCAGATTGAGCGTCAAGGCATTTGTCAGGTAGCGAAAACTCCGCACCGCCAATGGCTGATTTAAACCCAGGCGCTTTTCCTCCAGCGCGATCTTATCCAGCACCAATTTATTACGCACATCTGGATCGAGATTCTTGTTGGCTGGATTGTTTACTACTTGTACGGTGATGCGTTCGCGGATCTCGCCGCGCATGATCTCGTCAACATAGCCACCCATATTGGCGATCATGATCGTCAAATATACCGCCACAATGATTGTCCCAAACAGGGTGATCAGCCGGACCCCTGAATATTGCATCACGCGCACAAAGGTGCTCGTGGGGGACTTTCGAACGACTGGCTGACTGATTTCTTGGGCTTCGCTGAAGGTCGTCATGCATACCTCACCAAGATAATATATAGGGGCAAGGGAAACACCCTTGCCCCTATGGATGTACTGATTCGTTACGGACTTACGGCGCCGTGACGAACTCGAAGGACTGGAAGGTCGGAATGGCGACAGTGAACGGAATGACAGCCACCTCAATCTTGTTGGCTCCTGCTTCCAGCTTGGCGGTCACATCAGCCGGGATGACAACAGTGTACTGGCCATCGGCGACAACCGTGGCCGTGCCTACCGACACCACCTTACCCGTCGCGTCGTAGAGCAGGTACTTGACTTCCTTGATCTCGTCGGCCAGGTAGGGTTCGCCCTGGAAGGTCACGAACACGTCGAAGGTCGCTTCGCTACCAATGGTCACCTGTCCGGGGCCATCGAGCTCCACCACAGCGATCTTGGGTTCAGCGAAGCGCGCCCAGCGGTCAGCCAGGTCAGGGAAGTCGGGGTTGTTCACCAGCGTGGCGATCTTCTCGGTCAGGAACGCCTGATTCAGCACGTACGGACCGGTGCCCACCCAGAAGTGGCTGTGCTCATCGTAGAAGGCTTGCAGGTTGGCGTAGCGCGCAGCCGCCTCTTCTGCAGTGATGTATTGACCCAGGGTCGCCGCGTAGGGGATGTTGGACTCGGAGGCTGCCTGATCCAGGTACTTCTTCATGATCTCCAGGCTCGGCCCGCCGATAAAGCTCGTCCACTCGATCGCGCTGGCATCCGCTTTGTCGGCCGAGTAGGCCAGTTCACCATTGGCTTCAGCCAGATTGCCGATCGCCACGGTGTGCCAGGGCGCCTCGCCGTAGGCATAGGCCGGCCACAGGGTGGTGACGTTGATCTCGGCATCCAGTTGGAAGCCGTCTTGATAGTACTCGATCACCAGTGGGTCGGTGGAGGCGATCTTGAAGCCCTTGAAGACCGACAGGAACGACTCCAGGTTGGAGACCTGCGCCTCATCGAAGATGGCGCTGCCTTCCTTGGCCGGGTCGAAGACCATGATCATTAACATCATGACGTCGGCCACCGAGAAGGGGCTACCATCGTGCCACTTGACGGTCTCGAACAGGTCGGCCGGATAGTAGACCACGCTCTTGACCTGGGCGGTGGTTCCCTCGGGGAACTTCTCGGCCGCGGTGATGAAGACCTGGTTCTCAGCGTCCCAATCCACTAAAGCGTCTTCAGGCACAGCGATATCGGGGGCGAAGTCGAGTGTCAGCCAGTCGTGGGTCACGCCCACAGGCAAACCTTCCTGGACGGTCACTTCGGCGCGCTCGATGCGCTGCGGCCAGGTCAAGCCGGTGTGCGGATCGTACAACACGCCGTTGGACTGCGCAGCGCGCTGGACCGCGCCATCGTAGGACCAGTTGGAACCGGCGATCGGATTCCAGGGATCAACGAACAGGTCGGGCTCACCGTACTTCAACGTGCCGCCTTCCTGATCGACAAAGCGGATGGTGTAGGGCCACAAGTAGCTATTGCCAATACCGGCCGCGATATCGTAGGTCACCGAGACGTTTTGGTTAAAGGGAGCATAGCTCGCGCCGTCAATCAACCACACGCGCAGTGCGCATTCGGTATCTATTTCCAGGGCGCGGGCGAAGGTCTCGCGGCGCTCGGCCAGATTGGCGAAGCGGTTGAAGGCCAGATCATCGGCCAGTGTTTCGAATTCTTCACCGCAGGCATAGGCTTGCCACAAGGTGGTAAAGGAGTAAGCGCTCTGCGCCGTGGAGAAGAACTGGAAGTTGTCGCCCATGTCGCGGTCAATCACGGTGGCGCCCCAGGCGCCGGTATAGAGGTGCCACAAGCCATCGGCGACGTTGCCGCGCACCCATAGCACGGAGGCCTCCGAAGAGGTCTTGTACTGGCGGTCCACGGTGAAGCCGATGCTCTCCAACTGGTTGGCCACATAGTCGCCCACCGGCTTGCGGGTGCCGTCGTGGTCGGTGCGGATCAGGAAGATCAGGGTGACGGGCTCGCCGTTGTAGGTCCACTTGCCGTCCACCTTTTCTGCGCCCAAGGCTTCCATCTCGGCGGTGATAACTTCGTCGGCTTTCTCGGGGTTGTAGGCGTACTTGGCCTCGATGGGGCGTACAACGTCAGCCAGGTCAGCGTAATCGGGGTAGTTGGTGACGATTGAGAAGAACTTGGGCAGGCCGCCGCCGGCATAAACTTCCTGGTTGATGAAGTCGCGGTCCACCAGCCAGTTCATGGCTTCGCGGACTTTGGCCGACGCGAACGGGTTCAACTTGCCGGTGCCGTCGAACACCGGGCCATAGGGGTTGAAGGTCAGTTCGTAGAAGGTGCCACCGACCTCCACCGATTTCTTAAGGCCAGCGGCCTCAATGGCCGGGAGATCACTGGATGCCAGGCCGCTACCATAAAGGTCAATAGCGCCAGCCTTGAGTTGGGTGATGGCCGAGTCGGCCCCAACGATGGAGACGACGATCTCGTCGAGCCAGCCGCCGTGGCGGGTCGTGCGCGGGACTTCGGTCGGGGCTACGGTTGGGGCTACGGTTGGGGCTACGGTTGGGGCCTCGGTCGCCGGCGCTTCGGTTGGGGCCGCGGTCGCCACGGGGGGCTTCGGGGCGCAGGCTGCCAATACCAAACTGGCAATAAGCACCAAACCGAAGACCAACATTAAGCGTTTGTGTAACATTTTCTTTCTCCTCCAAATTAAATTGAACAGGTTAGGGTGAAATATGAACTATCAGCAATCTGAGGTTTTTTCTGAAGAATCACCTCCTTCTGCATAGATTTGCCAAATTCCCCGCTGAACAGCCTGTCAGGCTATCCACCAGGGTGGGCTAATAAGAAGATTAACACAAGAACAATAAAAAGTCAAGCGAACTTTTTTCTGATTTATCTTTCACAGGCACTTCCATCAGTAACCGATCGGGCATCTATGTCATCCTATGCAAAGTTTTAGTCTAAAAAGATTGGCAACTTCTTGTCAATCCTTTAAGTCTCTCAAAGTCTGTCTGGCAATTCGATTATACACTGGTTTATAACCCTGTCAACCGAAATTCCCACTAAAACAAACCTCGCCAGGTTAAAGTTTCAGTCGGGGATCCAGGGCATCCCGCAGGCCATCGCCGATATAGTTAAAGGTCAGAGATAACTGTAATTTATCGTCTTGATGCAAATGTGGTATATACTCTCCTGTGTGTTTATTGTCTATCTCTCCATACTTGAGCCGAATGGCACGCGGGTCAGGGCTATTGTCGAATCCAACTTCGACCCATTCTTCACGCAAGACATAATACCGATACTTCCGAAGCTTATCGCTGAACAATTCGACTACAGACACCCGATACAAGCCATAACGGGCTTGCAGGCGCAAAATGGCACGCTCTGGTGTCGTATCTATCTCATATTCCACTTGCTCGAAGGTGGATTGGGCAAGATGAATTATGTCAGCAAAATGTCTTATAGTTTCCTTGTCCAATCTTCAATCCCTTTGTGGCAAAACTCCCAATCGGCCAGATCAATTTCCCATGTTTTGCTGATGTTGCTCTCGATTTGTTGGACAAATTCCTGATCTTCAGATGTACGTCGTGAGAAGGCTGGATAATCAATTCCATATCGAGCCTGGTACCTGGCATTTCGGCGGCGAAGTTCGCTAATCTTGGTCGCGATTTGCTCTATAGCGTACCGCTGAAGCGCGGCATTAACCACTTCCTGTAAGCTTCCCAGGACGGTTAGAGTATCGACATACTTATCTTTGACGACTACGGTTGTCATAATGCCATCTCTCTGCGTGTAGGGTGGGCTATGGTTATTACCCGTATTCGGTAAGTGTTCCTCGTCTGTCTGCTATTACTATACCCATTATGACAGAATTTGGCAAGTGAGAAACTCATAGCCACCTGACACTTTTGGAATAGGACGCGGAAAAAAGCGGATGGACGCGGATTTTTTATCGATTCACAGCAAAAAAGGTCTTTTCCGCGTTTTCCGCGCTCGTCAGCGTCCCATTTTTTGCCTGCACTTGCGCAGGTACAAGTGAAACTGTCGGGTGGCTAGAGAAACTCCTCTATCATTCACAGGCACTTCCGTAGTCAAAAGCCTCGATGTTCCACAGGGCGCTACCGAGTAGGTGCTGCGCAGAAGAGGTTGGATCCTGGCTGAAATTGCACATCCCGGCGCGCGCCGCGGCCAGCGCGGCGGACATGCCGGTGTCCCAGTCTTCTTTGTGGGTGGTGTCGGGTTCGCACAGGTGGACATGGGGGTCAATCAGGCCAGGGAGTTTGAGCATAAAAGAGATCCTGTTTCCAAAAGGCACACAAAGTGATATGATTGAATCGTGAAAAACTTTGCGTGGAACGAAGAAAAGAACAAGTTATTGAAAGCCGAGAGACAGGTCTGTTTCGAAGATGTGGTTATTTCCATTGAAATGGGATTTCTGCT
Organism: Chloroflexota bacterium; assembly: GCA_043823965.1. GTDB lineage: Bacteria > Chloroflexota > Anaerolineae > Anaerolineales > Villigracilaceae > CG2-30-58-95. The sequence continues at coordinate 5,275 of JBDRTP010000149.1, read as the reverse complement.
CGATGTTCTCGAGCACCCTAATCAGGAGAAGTACAAAGGACAAAAGTTTTTTGTAGTGCAGATTGACGACTATATTTATCTCGTGCCTTTTGTCGAAAGTGATGACGAAGTATTCTTAAAAACGATCATTCCAAGCCGCAAGGCAACCCGAAAGTACTTGCAAGGAGGTGCAGGATGAGCGACTTGAAACTAATACAAGATGAACTTGAACTGCTGGCGTCTTATGAAAAAGACGAGTGGCAATCGGTTAAGAATGTCAAGGAACAGAAAGAGCAATATCGCGCCTATGCCCGCGCTGCGTTCCGCAAGGGTAAACGGGTCAATATCCGTATCGCAGAAAAAGACCTGCTTGACCTGCAAAGGCGCGCCTTACGCGAGGGCATCCCGTATCAAACATTGATATCGAGCGTGTTGCATAAGTATGTCAGCGGGGCGTTGGCAGAAAAGTGACTGGGCGGGCATCATCCGCCGCAGGCATCTCCATAATCGAACAACTCAAGATTCCACAAATCGCTGCTGGCGCTCGGATCGAGGTCGAAGTTGCACAGGTCGAGACGCGCCGCGGCCACTTTCAGCCGCCAATATAATGGGACAATGGGCAAATCCTCTGCGAAAATGACCTGGGTATCACGATAGCCGGCCGCGTATGCAGCTTCGCCCGCCAAGGCGCCTCGGGCGGATAGACAAGCTGAATCATAGGCCGCGTTAGTGTAGCCGCTGAGGTTGGTCCCGACCCAATGATTGGCAGCTTTTGGCAGCTCGGAGCTGGTGAACCACTGGCAGGGCGGTTCCACCCCTGTGCTGCCCATGGCAAACTCGACCAGATCGAATTTGCGCCCGAACAGCGGTCCATCCGGACCCTGGGCGTATAGCTCGGTCGGATCATAGTACTGGAGATTGACTTTGATCCCGCACTGGGCCAGCGACCCGGCCAGGATCTCGCTGACCTGCCTGCGCTGGGCTGCGCCGGTTGTCCAGTAGTTCAAGACCAGCGGCGTCCCGGCCGGGATGTCAGCAATGCCCCAGGCCTGGCGCGGCGTGCCGGGATCGTTATCCTCATCCCGCCAGCCGGCTTGCTCGAGCAGTTGACTGGCCGCCGCAACGTCGAAGGGATAAGCCTTTACGTCCGGAGTGTAAAGTGGATGGCTGGAAGAAATATAGGAATTTGGTACGCTCGTCAGCCCATACAGCACCATATCCACGACCTTCTGCCGGTCCAGGCACATGGCAATTGCCTGGCGGAGGCGCTTGTCGCTTAGAAAATCCAGGCGGTCGCCGGCGTTGTTATCATAGGCCGCCGGACGGATGCCGAAATCCAGGCGTTCCATCACCGCCGTCGGGGAGAAGATGGCCTTGAGTTGACCCTCTGCATCGAAGCTCTTCAAAATTCCGACCTGGCCATCCAGGTGCAGGCTTGCATCCAGGAGGTCACACCGTCCGGCCAACAATTCACTGAGGGCAGTTTCCGGCCCAGGGATGAAACGAAAGACCAGCGTATCGAACTTCGGCAGGCCCTCGCCCGCTCGGAAGTAAAATGGATTCTTCTTCAGTGTTATATGGTCGCCGCTCACCCAATCCTCTACAACGTAAGCTCCCCAGCCAACCGGCTTATGCGCCGCCACTTCGCTCTCAGGAAGTTCGCCTGGGGTATATTGGCTCCACAGGTGTTTGGGGTAGGGCGTCCAGAAATTGGTGAAGTAAGTCGGGTCAAGGTAGCCCGGTTTGCCCCACCATTGAGTGGTCTGTTCATCTAAAGCTTCATACGCCTTCGTACGATCAATCAGATACCTGCCGAGCATGTGCGCAGAAGCATCCGCTGCCAGGTCAAACGAATAGACCGAATCCTCCACCGTCAGGGGCATTCCATCCGACCAGTAGATTCCGGGCAATATGGCAAAATTGACCACCATCTGGTCCATCTGGATCTCGCCCTTGCCGTCATAGATGACCGCGCATTCGTCCCCCCGGCAGCCGCTCGGACGGACGCGCACGCCCGGCGCCAGCGTGACCGGCAGATCGTTCGCGTCCACCACCTCATCGCCAACATAGACGGAAACCGCGCTGATCATCGCGTCCCCGTCCGCCAGGCTGGGCAGCTTTTTCAGGATGACCGGCTGGTATCCATAGGAGTTGCTATCAATTGGGCCGTCGTAGATCGCGGCCAGGATGCTGCGCGCCGCAGACGAGAGATTCCCAAGCGGGTACAGGCTGGCCGGTTCCTGTCCCAGGCAGACCGTCAACGTGCGCGGCGGGACGCGGGTCGGGGGCGTGTGCGGCGCGGTCAGCGTGGGTGTGGGCAGCGGCGTGGCTGTCTCCTTTGGCCGACAGGCAGCCAAAATGATAGCCAGCATGGCGAGCAGGCTGATGATTACCGAGTAGGTGCTGCGCACAGAGCGGTGGTAAGACAGCGCACCCCTCCCAAGTAGAAGGTTCATGGATACGATTATACAACAGACCTGCGGTGCTGCGGGTGCGTTGACATACCTATGCCCTGAAGTTATACTGTGCACGGCCATAACTCGAACTTTTCGTTTATGCACCAAACTTGTCAACGAATGGGAAACGAATAAACGAATGAAGTCAATGAATCGGAAACGAATAAACGAATGAAGTAGAAGTTGGACTTTGGACTAAAAGAAGACAGGTATTCGTTTTTTTTTTGTTTATTCGTTTATTCGTTGGACATTCGTTGACTGAGGTTTCACAATAAAAAACTCATTTTGTACCCGTTTGAAGTTACAATGAAGCAACCGGACAACAACTCATAAATTACAGGGTACTGCGTAGATTGGTGAACCAAACTCTTGTAATTTGCGAGCATTTAGGCACATGCAAGTTCACGAATTTATGCAAGAAGCAGTAGGAGAGCCATATGCTAAAAGAATTTAAAACCTTCATTATGCGCGGCAACGTGGTTGACCTGGCGGTTGGTGTCATCATCGGCGCAGCCTTCGGCAAGATCATCAGCTCGCTGGTCAACGACATCCTCATGCCGCCCATTGGTCTCTTGTTGGGCAATGTGGATTTCAGCAACCTGTTCGTCGTGATCAAGGGTGCAGAAAAGGTGGCAATTGGCGTCCCGCTGCTCGAGGCTCAAAAGATCGCCGGGGTGATCACCTGGAATTACGGCCTGTTCATCACCAACATCATCAACTTCATCATCGTCGCCTTTGCCATCTTCCTGGTGATCAAGGGCATCAACCGGTTCTATGCGCAGCACCTACTCGGTAGACAACCCGCCCAAGCGCAGGCCGAACCGACCACGAAGGAATGTCCGCATTGCTTCACAGTCATTCCCGTCAAGGCCAGCCGATGCCCGCACTGTACCTCCCAACTTTAGGGAGTAGACGATTAGAGAGTAGGGATTAGTGAGCATGAACTGCTCTCTACTCTCTACTCTCTTTTCTCTAATACCTTTTCCATGGACTTCCTCGACAAACTCAATCCTCAGCAGCGCCAGGCCGTCACCGTCGGTGCCGGGCCTGTGCTGGTGCTGGCCGGACCCGGGTCCGGAAAGACGCGCGGCCTGACCCAACGTGTGGCCTATCTTATCGGCCATGAAGGCGTGCGCCCCTACCAGATGCTGGCCGTCACCTTCACCAACAAAGCCGCCCGCGAGATGGAGAGCCGCGTCCGTAAACTGCTGGGCGAGGAGGCCACCAGCGGCCTGTGGCTGGGGACGTTCCATGCCACCTGCGCCCGGCTGCTGCGCCGCGAGGTGGAGCAGCTACCCTTTGACTCCAACTTTGTCATCTTCGACGCCGATGACCAGCAAAACGTGGTCAAGACTGCCATCCGCGGCCTGAACCTGGATGACAAGACCTACCGCCCGCAGTCGGTGCATGCTTCGATTTCGCGCGCCAAGAATGAACTGATTTTCCCCGCAGACTATCCCATCCAGACCTACCGCGACGAGGTGGTAAAGCGTATCTATCAGCGTTATCAGGAATTATTGAAACAATCCAACGCGGTGGACTTCGACGACCTGCTGCTGTGGACGGCCTGGCTGCTGGAAGAAAATCCGTCCGTGCGCGAGAAATACGCCCAACGCTTTCATCAACTCCTTGTGGATGAATATCAAGACACGAATTACGCCCAATATGTACTGCTCAAACATCTGGCATCCGTCCACAGAAACGTCTTCGTCGTGGCTGACCCAGATCAATCGGTGTACCGCTGGAGAGGCGCAGACTATCGAAATGTTCAACGCTTCGAGAAGGATTATCCTGACTGCCAGACCATCCTGCTCGAACAAAACTACCGCTCGAAGCAGACCATCCTGGATGCGGCCATGGCTGTGATCGACCGCGCCCCGCAGCGCAGGCGCAAGAAGTTATTTACCGAGCGCGGCGCGGGGGATAAAGTTTTCTATTATGAAGCCAACGACGACTATGGCGAAGCTTCCTTCGTCGTGGATAGCATCGTCCAACTCGTCGCCAGCAAGCAATTCGAAGCCGGTGACTGCGCCATAATGTACCGCACCAACGCCCAGTCCCGCCTGCTGGAAGAGGCCTTCCTGGCGGCGCGCCTGCCCTACCGGCTGGTCGGGGCGCAGCGCTTCTACGGACGGCGGGAGGTCAAGGATATCATCGCCTACCTGCGCCTGGTGCATAACCCCGCCGACGAGGTCTCGCTCGACCGCGTCATCAACGTCCCGGCGCGCGGCATCGGGGATAAGACCGTCCTGACTTTGCACACCGCCGCCCGCGGGGCGAACGTCTCGCCGAGCGCAGTGCTGTTCGACCTCACTCGCGGCGAGGCCTCGCCCTTCTGGGCGCAGTTCACAAGCCGCGCCGCCCTGCTGCTGGCCGATTTCGGCGCGCGGCTGGCTAACTGGCGCGCGGCAGCCTCCACATTCACCATCAGCGAACTCTTCGACCGCATCGCCGCCGACATCAACTACAAAGAATACCTCGACGACGGCACCGAAGAGGGCGCCGAGCGCTGGGAGAACGTCCAGGAATTGCGCCGTCTCACCCTCGAGTACCAGTCGCGCACGCTGACCGAGTTCCTCGAAAACGTGGCCCTCATCTCCGACCAGGATACCCTCACCGACCGAGTAGGTGCTGCGCAGGGCCAGAACGCTCCCACGCTGCTCACTCTGCACGCCGCCAAAGGCCTGGAATTCGGCGCGGTCTTCATCACCGGCCTGGACGACGGCCTCATCCCGCACAGCCGTTCCTTCGACGAGGTCGAAGCCATGGACGAGGAACGCCGCCTGTTTTACGTCGGCATCACCCGCGCCAAGGATCGGTTGTACCTCGTCCGCTCTCTG
>JBDRTP010000148.1:0-5146 GCA_043823965.1 Chloroflexota bacterium | reverse complement strand
GCGCCCACGTGGCTGGATCCTGAGTTTGCTGGCCTTTATAGGGATTGGCCTGGGCATTGCCGCGTTGGGATTGTTCGGTACGCGTTGGGCTTCTTCTAAGATCACCTTTTTGGACCCGATCATTGCTCGCTTACCCACGCTCATCCAGGGATTGCAAGGGGCTGAAACGGGCTTGCATCCGAACGAGGTAGCCGGGGCGTTGATCTGGGTGCTGCCGGTGATGATGGCGGTGAGCGTTGCATTGATGGGCACATTAAATCCACGAAGGGCACGAAGGAAATCAGAAGGGGAGGTTGAGGAAAGTACAAATATATGCGGGAGGTTGCATGGTTGGCGATGGGTGCTGGTGACGATCCTTTGTTTGCTGGCAACGCTCTTCGTGGGGGCGGTTTTTATATTGACGCAATCGCGTGGAGGGTACATCGGCCTGGCCTTGACACTGCCGCTGCTCCTCTTGATTGCTCTGCCTCGAAGAGGTCGTTGGTACAGCCTGATCGTTCTCGCTATTCTCGTGGTCCTACTTGGGTTCGTCATTGCTTCCCACTGGGAAGCAGTGCGCACCTGGATTGCGGGCAGCGATCTGGCAGTTGATCCCGCTTTATCCTTGAATTCTTTGCAGGGACGCCTGGAGGTCTTGTCACGGGCGATCTACGGCATCCAGGATTTCCCCTTCACCGGCATGGGGATGAACGCCTTCCGCAATGTGGTGCCGGTGCTCTATCCGCTGTTCCTGGTTTCGCCGGATGTGGACATCGGCCATGCTCACAATGAATTCCTGCAGGCCGCCCTGGATCTGGGCATCCCAGGCTTGATCGCCTTTGTCGCTATTTATATTATCGCATTCTGGATGCTTGCCGATATATGGAAAGCCACTCGCCATCCACAACTGAACACTGATTACTGGTCACTGTTCACTGGTCACTCCTCCCTCACTCGCTCTCTCGCCCTCGGCCTGGGTGGCGGATTGCTGGCACATATGCTGTATGGCCTGACGGACGCGGTGGCGCTGGGGGCCAAGCCGGGGGTGCTGTTCTGGATGCTGCTGGGGTTGATCGCCGGGTTGTATGAACAGACGCGTGCGCGAGAAAGCCTGGCCGCATGATAAAATTGAGGCGCAATTGCCAGTTCAGGTATAAAAGGTAAGTGACTTATGAGTACGGCCATTTGTTCACAAGAGCGCATTCGTTTGAGCCAGGATGAGCGTGAAAAGCTCAACCCTCTTTTTTCTGAATATCTAGACAGGTTTTCCGATGCGACTGTCTATCTTTTCGGCTCTCGTGTTCACCCAGAGCAAAAAGGAGGCGACTTGGATCTGCTTGTCCTTTCCGGGCAAGCAGCGCCACATGCCTATGATTTGGCGAAAAGGTTGCGTTTGGCGATCAAGGAAGCTCTGGGCGATCAACAAGTGGATATTTTGATTTCGCCTGCCCCCCGGGCAAATGATCAGACACCTTTTATTCGCCTGACCCTGTTAGAGGGCGTACAAATATGGCCTTAACCGAAAAAGAGCGTCTCTCCCTCGAAAATGCCCTGGAACAGATCGTGCTGGCCGAAAAAGCGGCTGAGGCTTTAAGGTTTTCATATGAGCGCTGTCCAGAAATCAGTCACGAAAAGGATTTGGGTGTGTTTCATTATAAAAGAAATAGTGACACTTCCTTTCTTGAAAAAGCCATAGCCGGGTTGTAAGGGCAGGCGCGCTTCGAACTATGTTGAGTGTGTGATAGAATTCAGGTATATCAGACTCGGTGAATGGTCCAGGAAGGTTTCGAGATGACAGCCACAGTTTCTATCGAAATTCCGCGTGAAATTATGCATACTACCCGCATGACACCTCAAGAGTTGAGACAAGAATTAGCGATTCACTTATTTCAACAGGGTAAATTGTCGCTTGGTAAGGCGCGCGAACTTGCCAATATGACTGTTTGGGCATTCCAATTACTACTTGGAAGTAGGGGAGTCCAAATGCACTACGGTGTAGAAGAATATGAAGAAGATAGAGCGGTCCTCAAGGAATTAGGGCGCCTGTGAGTATCGTTACCAATTCGTCCCCATTGATAAGTCTTGCGCGAATTGGGAAAGTGGACTTGCTTCGGAACCTTTATCGGGAATTGTTAATACCTGAGGCGGTGTGGCATGAGGTGATCGAAGAAGGAGTCGGTCAAGCCGGGGTAAAAGAGGTAGAGAACGCTAAATGGATAAGGGTTCGACCTATCGAGAACAAGGAGCTGGTAAAATCTTTTCGGCAAGAATTAGATGCTGGTGAGGCTGAGGCAATAGCCCTGGCTTTAGAAACAGAGGCCGAGTTCCTCTTGATGGATGAACAGGTGGGGAGAGAGATTGCGCACTTTTTTGATTTACGGTGTGTAGGAGTAATTGGAGTATTATCTGAAGCCAAGCGCAAGGGGTTGATTGTCGAAATTAAACCCTTCTTGGACATGCTCCGTTATAAAGCTGGATTTTGGGTCTCTGATTCTCTTTATCTACGAGTATTGCGAGAAGAGGGGGAGGAATAGTTCAATTTCTAGATGGCGGAGCTTTAATGATCGACTGGTATAACCTGGTTGCCAACGCCTTGTGGATTTGCGCCCTCGCTTTGGCTCTGGCCGTGCTCTCTTTTGCATCCTGGGAGGCCAAAGTCGGTGGTGAGCGGCTGCGGGTCGCGCTTTCCCGCCCGCGCTGGGAGTTTGCGCTCAATCTGGCTGGCGCGCTTTTTTGTATCGGCCTGGCGGTGACATCTGATAGAATTTGGGAGAGGGCACTCTGGCTGGTTTTGGCGGGGTTGTATCTCTTCCAGATCGGGTTGGGCGTCTGGAAGCGGCGACGGGCAGGCTGAGTGCTGGGTCGGGAGCCCCCGCATTATTGTGATAGGCTGGTCTGTGTGAGATTAAAACCCATTAAAATCCTGATCACTGGCAGGGCTGGTTTCATCGGTTCGTGGCTCGCCCGCGCCTGCCTGCAGGCCGGGCAGCGGGTGGTTGTGGTGGATAATCTGGCGCGCGGTCAGCGCCAGCAACTGCCTGAGAAAGTGACTTTCTACCAGGTGGATATCTGTGATCTCGCCGCGTTGCGCCAGGTGGTGCTGCGCGAGCGACCGGATATCCTCAGCCATCAGCCTTCTGGGTGCGCGGGAGATGGTGTCGCTCATCAACCCGGCGACCGCTTTCTGGTAAACTCCTTCGCGTGGTTCGACTCGACATTTGTCCCATCCGCTGGTGGCAGTTGGATTTCAGTACTCGCAGATCGTGCAACCATTTTCATTCCCAACGCGATCAATGACGGCGATGTGGTATCACAATGGATTCAGTCACAGCCGGTACAATACATTTACCTGGGACGGCGCGGTGGAATCTTGAAAGCGAGTTTCTTCGAGCACCACCAGAACGGTACACGCTGGTCTACCATGCCGATAGGATACGGATATTTTGAATAACCTCAGATTGAACCGCGTAACAGTTGTTCTCCGGCAGATAGCCATTTTTATTGATCGCAGGCATTGGCTCTGGCTTGCGCTGGCAGCACCTTTTCTGCTCCTTCCTTCTCCAAATCGCTCGCCGGTTCTCTTGGTTGTGCCAGGGTTGTGGATTGTGGCGTGGCTGGCCAGCCGCGAGCCACTGCCGCGCACGCCGCTGAATGCGACGCTGCTGCTGATGTACCTGATGGTGCTGGTCAGCACGCTGGTCACATTTGATATTGCCTTCAGCCTACCCAAGATCGCCGGTCTGGTGCTTGGCATTGGTGTATTTTTTGCCTTTGTACGCTATGGGAAAACTGCCAGAGGCTGGTGGTTGTCTCTAATTACCTTCGTAGGTGTAGGGAGTGGCATAGCCGCTTTTGCTTTAGTCGGCACAAAGTGGGCTGCAAAGTTTAGCATTCTAACGCCTCTCACCTCTCGTTTGGCTCCTCGTATTACTGGACTACCTGGTGTGGAGGAAGGACTCCATCCGAATCAAGTTGCTGGTGGTCTGGTGTGGGTGCTTCCCCTCGTTGTTGTCCTCCTAGGAACAACTATTATTCGAAGAAGAGAATGGTTGGCTGCACTCGGACAGAGGCGTGGAGTCACAATGGCTTTTGTGTTGGCGGTTTCAACACTGTTGATAGCCTCCACTTTCTTATTGACTCAATCACGAAGTGGCTATATTGGGTTTGTTGTCGTTAGCATTGTAATGCTTCTGATTTTGCTTGACTCTCGATGGCGCTGGGTCTTCCTCAGTAGCTTGGTGCTAACGACAGTCTTGCTAGCATTCCTATGGCAACCAGAGAGATTGTTAGAAGGATCTTTTGGGAGCAACTTGTCTGGCAATTCTGCTTTATCTCTCGATTCATTGGAGGGTCGAATGGAACTCTGGTCACGGGCGATCTATGGCATCCAAGACTTTCCATTCACGGGTATGGGATTGAATACATTCCGGCGTGTTGTGCATGTGCTCTATCCGCTTTTTCTGATTGGCCCGGATGTGGACATTGGTCACGCCCATAACGAATATCTGCAGGCCGCCTTGGACTTGGGAATTCCTGGTTTGATTGCATTCTTGGCGCTCTATATCGGGGCTTTTTGGATGCTGTTGGCAGTTTGGAAAGCAACCCGAGATTCTGCAGGAACCTGGAGTTCGCCTGCTGGCTCGGGTTTCTTAACCAAAGCCTTGGTATTGGGTTTGGGAGGTGGCTTGCTCGCGCATATGGTTTTTGGCTTGACAGATGCAACCGCATTAGGAGCAAAGCCAGGCATTTTGTTCTGGATGCTGCTGGGACTGATTTGCGGCTTGTTTGCTCAGCGGCGGTCAAGATTATCTGATCAAGGTGCAAGTGTGGAACGAACGTCAGGGATCTCAACTTGATGATTGATTGGATTGATGTAATAACCAACTCGCTCTGGATAGTCGGCTGCGCGCTTGGGCTGGTTGTATTTAGTTATTCTAACTGGGAGGCAGCGATTCGCAAGGAGAGGCTGCGCGTGATCTTAGGGTATTGGCGAATGCAGGTGATCATCAGTTTGGCCGGAATGTTATTTTGTTTAGGCTTGATGAGTAACGCATCGGCCATCTGGGAATCGCTGGGATGGGGAGTACTTGCCCTAGGGTTTGGGATTCAGGCCTGGCTTATCTGGCGCGGACGCGATTGACCCAATGAGGAGTTTCTGGGAGAGGAA
>JBDRTP010000147.1:0-4824 GCA_043823965.1 Chloroflexota bacterium | reverse complement strand
AACTTTCTTACATACATCCAGACGAGAATGGCGGTTTGCGTTTAGGGGCGATGACCCGCCATCATCAGGTAGAGATTGATCCCCTGGTTGCGGAGCGTGCGCCTTTGCTTCACGACACCATGCCCAAGATTGCCACTACTCAAATCCGCAGCCGCGGCACCTTTGGCGGCAGCCTCTCCCATGCCGATCCATCCGCCGAACTCGTCTCCGTGAGTGTAGCCTTAGACGCGCGTTTCCGGTTGCGCAGCCAAAACGGTGAACGTTGGGTTCCGGCGAATGAATTCTTCATCGGGTTGTTTACGACGGTCTTGGAACCGGATGAATTACTGGTCGAGGTGGCATTGCCCTCCATGCCGCAAAGCTCGGGATGGTCATTGATGGAAGTAGCCCGGCGGCCTCACGATTTCGCACTGGTCGGTGTAGCTGCTGTCGTCACCCTGGATGAGGATAAACTTTGCCAGCAAGCTCGGATGGTATTCTTGAGCGCCGGTGATGGTCCGATGGTTGCTCATCAGGCTGCTGAATCGCTCAAGGGACAAGCGCCTACGCTGGAAGCGATTCGGGCGGCTGCTGAAATCGCTGCCTCTGAAGATATTGATCCAGGCAGCGACATTCACGCCACTGCGGAATTCCGCCGCCATCTGGCAAACGTTTTAGCACGGCGTGCGCTGGAGCAGGCTTTCGAGCGCGCCGCGGGTTAAGAGGGCAATCAAGGAGACAACAGTATTACTCGTGAGAAACTATCACAACCGCGAAGATTTTAACCGCAGAGCACGCAGAGACCGCTGAGAAATCTCATAAAATCTCTGCGTTCTCGGCGTTCTCTGCGGTGAAAGATTTGGTTGCGGCTGGAAGCCGCGCTATGAGCAACTTATTCGATCTTGTTGTAACTGTCAATGACACCCGCTATGAACATGCTGTCGAGCCGCGCATCCTGCTGAGCGATTTCCTGCGCCACGATCTCGGCCTTACAGGCACCCATGTCGGCTGCGAGCATGGTGTCTGCGGGGCCTGCACGATCTTATTCGATGGGGAACCGGTGCGCTCATGTCTGGTATTCGCCGTTCAGGCTCATGGACACGTAGTCACTACAGTCGAAGGATTAGGGACAATCGATAACCTTCACCCCATTCAGGAGGCCTTCCATGAGGCTCACGGCTTGCAGTGCGGTTTTTGCACGCCGGGTATCTTAACCACGGTTGTGCCTTTCTTAGAGCAGAATCCCGACCCAAGCGAGGAGGAAATCCGTGAAGCAATCTCCGGAAATCTCTGCCGTTGTACGGGTTACCAACACATCGTCGACGCCGTTAAATTGGCTGCAGAAAAGATGAGAACATGACCAAAAAGTTCATTGGAAAACGCGTCAAGCGAAACGAAGATCCACGACTGCTGACCGGGCAAGCTCTATTTGTGGATGATGTGGAAATCCCCGGTATGCTCCATGCGGCTTTTCTGCGCAGTGATTACGCCCACGCCCGCCTGCTGAGCATCGATGTATCCGTGGCTCGCCAACGACCGGGTGTGGTCGCCGTCTTCACTGCTGAAGATATGGGCGACGATTGGCAGCCGGGTCCCCCCTTGGTTTCTCCCCCCCCCACCGCTAAAGATGTTATTTTCCATTCGCGCCGACAAGTTCCCCTCGTCAAAGACAAAGTTCGGCATGCGGGTGAGGCCATTGCAGTGGTCATCGCAGAGAGCCGCTATATTGCCGAGGATGCTGTCGAAGATATTTTGGTTGAATTCGAACCGTTAGAGGCCGTGAGCGATTTGGAAAAAGGCCTGGAGGCGGGCAGTCCCTTGGTCCACGATGACCTGGAATCGAATCTGGCTGCTCACCTCTGTCAGAAGAAGGGCGACTATGAAGCAGCCCGAGATAAGGCTGACCTGGTTATCACGAGAAGAATAGTCATCGAGCGCGGCGCGGCCGCCGCAATGGAGAATCGCGGCATTGTTGCTAATTGGGATGAGAAGAGTCAGCATTTAACGGTATGGGATACAACTCAGGCTCCGATTCCCATTCGTAATGGCCTTGCGGCAAGGTTGGGTTTGTCTGAAAACCAGGTGAGGGTTATTGCTCCCTTCGTTGGGGGTGGCTTTGGTCCCAAAATGATGATGTTCTACCCCGAAGAGATGCTGATCCCCTGGGCGTCGAAGAAACTGAGCCGCCCCATCAAGTGGATCGAAGACCGGCGGGAAAATTTTTATGCCACCACCCAGGAGCGCGGGCAGATCCATGATGTCGAGATAGCTCTGAGCAGTGATGGGCATATTTTGGGTTTGAAGGATGTATTCCTGCATGATACCGGCGCTTATGACCCTTATGGCTTGACCATCCCTCTCAATACCCAGTGCCACGTGATGGGGCCGTATGATATCGAAAATTTCACCTCGGAAGTTAGCGTGGTTTTCACCAATAAAACCCTGGTCACTCCTGTTCGTGGAGCTGGGCGGCCTCAAGGTATCTTCATCATAGAACGTCTTTTGGACATCGCTTCAAGAGAGTTGGGGATCGATCTTGTGGAAATCCGCAAGCGCAACCTTATTCCTCCGGATGCCTTTCCTTATGAGCACAAGATTATTGATCAAGCCTTTGCTCCCCTCGTCCTGGACAGTGGGAATTACTGGCCCGTGATGGAGAAGGCCCTGGAAATGATTGGCTATGACCTATTTGTAAAAGAGGAGCAGCTGCGTCTCCGCACTGAGGGGAGGTATGTGGGTATCGGCATCACCCCCTTTATAGAGTCGACTGGCGTTGGCCCCTATGAAGGTGCCCGCGTGACTGTCGAAGCCAGCGGCAAGATCTTCGTGGCGACGGGGATTGGCACCCAAGGGCAGGGGCACTTTACCACCTTTGCCCAAATCGTTGCTGAACAATTAGGGGTAGCTGTGAGCGATGTGCGCATTGTGACTGGTGATACTACTGAATTCCACTGGGGGACCGGCACCTTTGCCAGCCGTGGGGCAGTGGTGGCGGGCAATGCCATCCACGCATCTGCCTCGCTTGTGCGCCAGAAGGTGCTTAAATTGGCCAGCAAGATATTGGAAACCCCTGAAGAAGAATTGGAGCTCGAAGGCGGCTTGGTACGGGTGGCTGATACCCCCCACAAGTCCATCAGCCTGGGCGAACTGGCCCTGCTGGCGAACCCCCTGCGTGGTGCCGTCGAGCCGGGCACAGAACCTGGCTTAGAAGCTACCGCCTACTTTGGCCCACAATATGGCGCCACGGCCTTTGGAACCCATGCCATGATTATCGAGATTGACCCCGAAACGATGATGATAGAGATCAAACGCTACATCGCGGTTGAAGACTGTGGCACGGTGCTAAACCCGCTGATCCTGGAGGGTCAGATTCACGGGGGTGTGTCCATGGGAATCGGCAACGCCTATTACGAAAAGCTGCACTTCGACGAGAATGGACAACTGCTCAACGCCTCGTTTGCGGATTACCTGATTCCCTCGTCAACTGAGATGCCGCGCATTGAGGTTGGTCATGTTGAGACAACCTCACCCTTGAACGAATTAGGAACCAAAGGGGTTGGTGAAGCCGGAACGATTCCGGTGCCGGCTCTTTTCTCCCAGGCTATTGAAAATGCGTTGTATAATAGGGAACTTGAAATTCTTGAAACGCCTCTCAGCCCGAACCGCCTGTTTGAACTGCTTTTCAATGAGGAGAGTCACGATGAAAATCGAAGGTGAGTACACCTTTGACGGCCCGCGTGAAGATGTCTGGGAACTGGTGCGAGACCCCGAAGTGCTGGCCACTTGTCTGCCTGGCACCCAAAGTTTGCACTTAGCAGGCGAAAACGAGTATGAAGGAGAGATAAATGTCCGCATTGGACCGGTTGCTGGAGTCTTCTCTGGGCGGCTCCTTGTTTCCAGCGAGGTGCCGCCTGAAAGTTGCACCCTGACGGGGGAAGGGAAGGGAAAGCCTGGTTTTGTGAACGGAACCGGGAATGTTCAACTGTTCAAGCAGGGTGATAACAAGACTCTCATGACATATGCAGGTGAGGTGCAAATTGGTGGCCGATTGGCGGGTGTCGGTCAACGCATGATCGATACGGTGAGTAAAAGCATGATCCGTCAGGGGCTGGGCGCGCTCAATGATGCAATAAAGGCTCGCGTAGTGGCAAGAGCGGAGGCCAAAGAAGTCGAATACTCCCCGCCCTCAGAGACTGAGTTTGCGGCGGCTGTCGCCAAAGACATGGCTGGCGGGTTACTTTCATCGAAACTCTTCCTGTGGCTTGCCCTGGCTGTGATTGCGGTAATCCTGGTGGTGGTAGTTTGGCTTAGTGTTGGGTAAGGTGGCTGTTATAAGCCACCTTTTTATTTCTGATGGCCGGGTTCGTTTTGACGGCCGCAGTCTCCAGCAGCAGTTTGACATGCGTGTGTAAGACGCTTGTAAAAACAATTTTACGAAAGGAGAATGCCTATAAGAACAAACAAGCAGATTTATATTTGCTCGATTTTTTGTCCATTCTTACACATATCCAAAGGAGGAACCAAATGAAGAAGTTTTATGTATTCGCAGCTATGCTTTTAGTAGCCAGTATGACGTTAGCATCCTGCGCGCCCGCTACGCCAGTAGTCGTGGAGCCACCTGCAGTTGAGAAGGTGGCTACTTTTGCGATCGAACATTTCAGTGTCATTGAAGGGACAACCTGGTCTGGAGCCCATGATCGCGCTGGAAAACGAATCGCTGAAAAATATCCGAACGTTACATATATTTACAGAGAGAACGTAGGACCTGATCTCTCAATTCCCTACGCAGAAGAGATGATCACCGCGGAAGGGGCTAATATCGTCATTGGCAACGCCGAGTTCATG
>JBDRTP010000146.1:0-9097 GCA_043823965.1 Chloroflexota bacterium | reverse complement strand
TCGTAGGTGGCGCGCAAGTCGGCCAGCGCCAGGAGGCACACGTCCACACCCGCTTCTCCGCTATCCCGGAAAAAGCGATAGATTGCGCGCCGCGAGGGGCTTTTTTGCTCTTTGACCAGCCGGTCGGTATGGTAATGGATGCGCATGTGATTGCGGACGACGGTCTCCAGGTGATCAATCTCAGTGCCGGATAACTGAAGTGCACGCGCACGCCCAACAGTGATTCTCGCACCTTCTTCGTCATGCCCCCAGAAGCGCAGGCGACCGTGACAACGAATGCTTCGCTCTTCATCAGCTGTCTTCGTGCGCGGCTTGGCGACATCGTGATACAGTGCGGCGAGAAAAAGCAGGCCGCGCAATGACCGGTTGACATTGAGTACGCTGCTGAAATGTTCCGCAATCTGCTGACGATAACGACCGATGCGCAGCACCATCAGGCCATTGAACAGGTCGGAGGCCGTATCCGGGTTGTACTCGGGCGCCAGCGCGGCGAGGATCGTTTCCAGATAAGTCAAGACGCTCAGGGTATGCGACCAGACATCATTGACATGCGGCGAGGGTTGCGCGACTTCCTTTAGCGGGGTCAGCTCGGGCAAGACAGGCGCCAATGCCCCCAGCATATCCACTGCCCGAAGTGAGGTCGCCGGCTGTGGCCCTTCGAGGATTCGGAAGAGTTCGTCCCGCAGGCGCTCGGGGGAGACGTTTGGCAATAATTTCACGGCCTGTTTCATAGCCTGCCGGGTCTCAGGCAAGATGCGAAAACCAAATGCGGCCGCCAGCCGGATGGCGCGCAAGATGCGCACCGGATCATCGCTAAAAGCGGAAGGCGAGCACTGGCGCAGGCGTTTCTCGCGCAAGTCCAGCGCGCCGCCGAGCGGGTCGTAAAGAGCCAGCGTATGCACGTCCACGGCCATCGCGTTCAAGGTGAAGTCGCGGCCTCTCAGGTCGGCTTCCAGGTCTTGCCCTGAGCCTGCCGAAGGGTCCGGGCCACGAAAGGCTGCGAAGTCCATCACCGTGCGCGTCCCGTCCTTAGCCGTCACGATTACGCGACCGGTATCACGCGCCAGGTCGAGGGGGTAAAATCCCGCCTTCAGGTAATTGGCAACGCGCCGGGCTGTCTTTATTGCGTCCCCGCTCAGGGCAAAGTCGAGGTCATGGGTGGCGCGACCAAGCAAGGCGTCCCGCACCGCTCCGCCGACCAGGTAAACGACTTTATCCTCCGGCAGAGCAGCCCGGAGGGTGTCGAGTAAAGGGGGAAAGATCAACAGGGTAGAGGTTGGCATAAAAATAATTTCAGGTGACTCTTTGAAGCGGGAGCTTTGGGCGGCGCGGCGGGCTTGTTCGGGCGTCCCACCCTGGGCGACGACCTGGCCGCGGACGCGGGCAACCCACCTTCCAGCATAAGGTGAAAGTGATTGGCCTCGGTATTCGGACGGCGGTCCTTTGTCTGGCATCGGAACGTAGGACGTAAGACGTAAAGCGTGAGACGTTTGACGTTTGACGTTTGACGTGAGACTTAATCAGGCTGGCGGCTTGTATTTCTCCAAGTCCACGACCCCGACGAAGGGCAGGTTGCGGTAGTACTCGTCGAGATCCAGGCCGTAGCCGAAGACGAATTTGCTAGGAATGACAAAGCCACAGTAATGGATGGGGATGTCCACCTCACGGCGTTCTTTCTTATCGAGCAGGGTGCAAACGCGCAAAGTCTTCGGCTGGCGCGTGGTCAGGAATTCGAGAACATAGGAAAGCGTGTGACCGCTGTCAATGATGTCTTCCACGAGCAGCACGTTTTTATCGTGGATATTGGTCTGCAGGTCGAGGGTCAAGCGCACGTCGCCTTCGGACTGGCGCGCCCCGGAGCCGTATGAGGAAATGGCCATAAAATCAATCTGGTGAGGCACGCTGATCTGGCGCATCAAATCCACCAAAAAGATCATGCCGCCGCGCAAGATGCAGATCAGGAGCAGATCCTGGCCTGCGTAATCGCGGCTGATCTGCGCGCCCAGTTCGGCAACACGGTTTTGTAAGGTCTTTTCGTCAATGAGGACTTCGGCGAGATATTCTTTATAGTCTAGCATGTTTGTAGTCCTGTAGGTTTATAGTTCTGTAGTTTCGTAGTTATGTAGTTTCGTAGTTATGTAGTTTTGTAGTTGCATCGTTGAGTAGTTGATCGTCGCGGTAGCAAGTTGACTATCCAACTGCCTAACTACAAAACTATTTAACTACCCAACTAACGCGGCACCTCGTGATGCGCCCGGCAGCGGGCCTCATACAACTCCGCCGCGCCGACGATCACCACCGGGTCATCGTAACGGGCCGGTTTTCCGTTGACCAGTCGCTGCGTGCGGCAGGCCGGTTCACCACAGACCATACAGATGGCCTGCAACTTATCCATATGTTCGGCCTTGGCCATCAAGACCGGCATGGGACCGAAAGGCTCGCCGCGAAAGTCGGTATCCAGCCCAGCGACGATGACGCGCATGCCGCGCTGAGCCAGCTCATCTGTAACCGCGATGATTTCATTGTCAAAAAATTGGGCTTCGTCAATTCCAACAACGGTGGTGTCATCGTCCAGTCGTTTGTAGATATTGACAGCGTGTTTGATCGGGGTGGCGTCGAAGTCCGTGCCGGCATGTGAAGTGACCTTTTCGACAGCGTAGCGCACGTCAATGGCCGGTTTGAAAACCTGCACCTTTTGGCGTGCAATTGTGGCGCGGCGCAGGCGGCGGATTAATTCGTCAGTCTTGCCGCTGAACATGGAACCGCAGATGACTTCGATGGTGCCGTGAGAATGATGCATAACCTCTCCCTCCGAAAGCCTACTCGGTGGCAAAAATCAAACAGGCAGACGTTTGCGCATCTGCCTGTTAAGTTTACCTGATATTCGCCGTGAAGCAAGTCCTACGCAGCAGAAGTTTCGGTTGCCTCGTTTAGTTTATAACCGAGGGCGCGCAGTTTCTTTTTAAGGTCAATCAAGGATTTGCGTCCGAAACCATCAATCGCCAGGGCGACATTCTCACCTTCAGCCAGTTTGTCCATGAACTGCCCGACCTGGGTGATGCCCGCCTTGGCCAGCGCTTCGGTGGCACGCTTACCTATCTCCAACTCAGCAATGGGGCGTTTGGGGGAAACGCGCGCCTGTTGGCGGGTTTCTTGTTCTTCGACGTATGCCTGGCGGACCTGCAGTTTCTTGTAAAAGCGATCCACCTGCCCTTCGATGTCAACGATGCGCTGCGCCTCACCGCTGAAGAAGGGGTGACAATTCGAGCAGATTTCAACGCGGATCTCTTTTTTGGTTGAACCGGTCGTCCAGGTGGCGGCGCAGGAGGCGCAGCTTACTTTGGCATCCGGGTAATAAGTCGGATGGATACCTTCTCTCATTCTCGTTTCCTTTCGCTGGTTACCTGGTTTCGACCGGCATCACATTGACACGCTTGCGTCCGTGGATAATGTCAATGAAGATCACGCCTTCAATCGTGGCGAACAGGGTGTCATCCTTGCCGACATCCACATTGAGACCTGGCTTGAGGCGCGTACCGCGCTGGCGCACGATGATGTTGCCGGAAAGAACGCGCTCACCGGCATATTTCTTCACGCCCAGACGTTGGGCGTTGCTGTCACGACCGTTGCGGCTGGAACCGCCGCCTTTCTTATGAGCCATAATGTCCTCGCTTTACCTTTATTTCTTTTCAGGCTTCCTGGTTTTGGAAGCCGTGGTGGTTTTGGTTGTCTTTGTCGCTTTCTTCGCTGCCGGAGTCTTGGTCGCCTTGGTCGCCTTTTTCTCCGCAGGTATCTTGCTGCTCTTAGCGGGCCTGGTTGCCTTCTTCTCCGCAGTTGCCTTGCTGGTCTTGGCAGGCTTGGTCGCCTTTGTTTCCGCGGGCGCCTTTTCTTTCCTGGCAGCCGGGGCTTTGGCGGCTTTTTCCTTCGCAGGCGCTTCGACTGTTACTACTGGCTCCTCGGCCAGCACGGGCTGCGTGATCTCGGCCGGCTCTTCGACCTTTGCTACTTTGACAGCGCCGATCTGCTCGATCTGCAGGCGGGTGTAATTCTGCCGGTGGCCGGTCTTCACACGGATGCGCTTCTTTGGACTGTACTTGAAGATGACGACCTTCGGACCCTTGAAGTGTTCAACGACTTTCGCAAAGACATTCATGTCTTTGACGGTGGGAGTCCCAACGGTGACATTATCCTCATCCACCAGCAGGAGCACCTGTTCCAACTGGATCTCCTGGCCGACTTGGATGGGCAGGCGATCCAGTTGGATGGCCTCGCCTTCGACGGCTTTGTATTGTTTGCCGCCGCTTTCAACAATGGCATACTTCATTTTATTCTCCTGGTCTTCGCTTCGCCGCATGTCCCGCGGGTTTGGGTTTCAATCCCTGCGCCGGATTGCGGGGAAGCCGGGATTCAAGCGACCGCCCCAGCAAACTGCTGCCGGGGCAGAGGCGGACAATATTATACATGTAGGGTATGGGGATGTCAACGGCTGGAGAACACGAAAAATAAAATGGCGATTGACAAATCTATTCTATTCCAGTATGCTGGACGCAACGTATTCCCGTTATCTGGCAGGAAGGAGAGTAGTATGAAACTTGGAAACCAGGAAATCACCTGGGAGCAAGTCCGTCACATCCTTTTGTGGATCGCGCTCCCCCTCATCCTCGGCGTGTTGATCGCCGCGACGCTTCCCCGGCCGGTTATCGGCGTGATCTACCTGAACGACGCCATCTACTCGTACAGCGCCAGGGATATGATCACACAGATCAACTACGCGCGTGAGCACCCAGAAATCCGGGCTGTCGTGTTGGCAATTGACAGTCCGGGCGGCACAGTGGCGGATACCGAGGCCGTCTACCTGGAACTGCTGCGCCTGCGCGCGACCAAGCCGGTCGTCACTTCCGTGGGGAGCATGGCGGCCAGCGGGGCCTATTATCTCTCAGTTGGCAGCGATTACATCTTCGCCCGGCCGACTTCAGAAGTAGGTAATGTGGGCGTCATCGGCTATCTTCCGCCTGCCCCGTTTATCTTCGAAGATATCGCGTCTACAGGCCCGTATAAGTTATGGGGTTCGCCTCGCGATACTCTTATGCGCGAGATGGAGATGATCAAGCAGAGCTTCTATCAAGCTGTACGTCTCGGGCGCGGTGACCGGCTGCAGGTTGGGCCAGAGGTCATCCTGCGCGGTCAGATCTGGCCCGGGAGCCAGGCCTTGCGCATGGGTCTGATCGATGCGCTCGGCTCGGAATCCGAGGCAGTCGAAAAAGCAGCCAGCCTGGCCCATGTCGGTAATTATCAGACTGCCGACTTGCGCGAGTTGGCCGGCATCCAGACCACGTACTACACGTTCTTCTTCCAGTCCCCTGAGGGCATCCGCATGCCCTACCCAAAAGAACCGGGCATATACTTGCTCTACGTTCCACCGTTACCGGTGGGTAAATGAAGGATGCGGCGATGAACACACTTAAACGCTACCAAATATGGATTGCCCTTGCAGTTCTTATCTTGCCCGTTCTGGCGCGGGGATTGTGGTTTTATCAGGGCATTCCCAGCCGCCCGGAAATTCAAGCGCCGGATTATGCCGCTGCAAGCCTGCCCCAGCCGCCCCTCTCCACCCCCGTACCTGAAACAGCCGCCGCGCCTTCGGGCCAGGTCGTCGTAGTGGATTACAGCCATAGCAATCAGTTTGATCCGAGTGAGATCCAGTCTCTCGTCTCGTTCCTGACCTGGCGCGGGGCGCGGGTCGAATTTGACAATGGCTACCCGTACCTGTCTACGCGGCTCAAATATGCCAGCGCTTACATCGTCATCTCGCCAGGCTATAGCTTCACTGCCGAGGAGGTAACCCTGGTAGGGCAATTTATCCAGCGCGGCGGTCGCCTGGTTGTCTTCACTGACCCGACGCATGGAATAATAGATTACGAATCGTTCACCGGAAACCCAGTCATGTTATCGGACGTCAGCGCGGCCAATTCGCTTTTGGCGCCGTTTGATATCGCTTTTGAAAACGACTATCTGTACAATCTGGTGAACAATGAAGGCAACTTCCGCAATGTTCTATTCGCCAGGTTCAGCGATAACGACCTGACGAAGGGGTTGAGCCAGGTTGCTTTCTATGGCGTCCACTCGGTCAGCGCCCAAAGCGGCCAGCCGTTCATCAGCGGCGATAAAAACACACTCTCATCACGGACCGATTCAAGTGAGAACGCCGCAACGATCCCGGGCGAGGGCCTGGCCGCAGCCGCCTTGAATGCTGACGGAAACGTGCTGGCCATCGGCGATTTCACCTTTCTGCTGCCACCTTATAACCAGGTCGCGGATAACAACTTGCTCCTCGGGCGTATAGCCGATTTCGCTCTCGGCGGGACGCGCACGCACGCTTTGGCCGACTTTCCCTATCTTTTCGGCCGCCAAGCCCATCTGCTGGTTGTTGGCGACCTGCAACTGACCGCCGACCTGCTCGCCCCGCTTGCCTACCTGCAGAAGGTCATTCGAATGTCGGACACTTCTCTTTCCATCGCGCCCGAAGCGGTGGCAGGGAGTGATACGATTGTCATCGGCTTGCTCACCCCGTCTGAAGACCTGGATCGCTTTATCGAGCCGCTCAAATTGGGATTGGACGATCCGGCCTCGGTCACTGTTCCTGGTTTCGGCCAGATCGGTCGCACCGGCGTCGGCTTGATGCTCTTTAAACCCGGCCTGAATGGTAATACCCCAACGGGGCATAATACCCTCATCCTGCTCACCGACTCCCCCGAGGATCTACCCATGCTGATCAACCTGCTGGCCAACGGTGACATGTCGTCCTGCGTCATCCAAAATAACATCGGCGTGTGCAGCATTGGCTACAGCGGCAGCTCATTTGGCACTCCTATACCCAGCGAGGAGATTCAGCCCGCTGAAACGCCCACGCCGGCTGGCTAGTAAAACTCCAGCGTACACCCTGTGGCTCACTTCCAAGTACAAACCACGCGCCTTCCGCTAATCTTGAGATATAAAATTACCGCTCAACATTTGCCTTGAACGCGCAAATCTTTTCACCGCAGAGCACGCGGAGAGCGCAGAGTTTTTCCTGTGTTTTCTCCGCGAACTCTGCGGTCTCTGCGGTGAATATTTTGGTTGCGGCTGGAAGCCGCGCTATGGTTGATTTGACTCAAGAACAGCTTACCGTTATCGAGGCTCCCACGAATGCCAAACTTTTCCTCTCCGGCCCGGCCGGCTGCGGCAAGACAACCATCGGCGTGGAACGCATGCTGCACCTGCTCGGAGGAGGCATCCCCGCCGAGGCGATCCTCGTAATCACCCCCCAGCGGACGCTGGGCGCGCCCTATGCCGACGCCCTGCGACAGCCCAGCCTGGCCGCGGGCGGACAGGTCAGCGTGCTGACGGTCGGCGGGCTGGCGCGGCGCATGGTGGACCTGTTCTGGCCGCTGGCCGCCGAGGCGGCCAATTTCGCCCATCCCGACCGGCCGCCGCTCTTCCTGACCCTCGAGACGGCACAGTATTACATGGCGCACCTCGTCTGCCCGCTGATGGATGAAGGCTATTTTGACTCGGTCACGATTGACCGCAACCGGCTCTATTCCCAGATCATTGACAACCTGAACAAATCCGCCGCCGTCGGATTTCCACACACCCAGATCGGCGAACGGCTGGACGCCGCCTGGTACGGTGACCCGGCCCAGCGCCGCGTCTACGCGGATGCCCAGGACTGCGCCACCCGCTTCCGGCAATACTGTCTCGAACACAACCTGCTCGATTTTTCGCTGCAATTGGAAATCTTCGCCAAAATCCTGTGGAACGATGAAACTGTCCGTCATTATCTCACCCGCACCTACCGCCACCTGATTTACGACAACATCGAGGAAGACATCCCGGTTGCGCACGATCTGCTTACCGAATGGAGCGCGGACTTCCGCTCCGCACTGTTCATCACCGACGAGGGCGGGGGTTACCGCAAATTCCTCGGCGCAGACCCGCAGTCGGCGGAGCGCTTTCGCGACCTGGCGGACGAACAGATAACGTTCACAGAAACCTTTGTGCAGAGCGAAGGGATTGCCGCATTGGAAAACCGGCTGGCGGAGGCGATTACCCTCACCCCCGTCCCCCCTCCCGAAATTCGGGAGCCCCACGGGGGTGCTTCGCGAAGGGGCGCCGAAGGCGGGGTGAGGGCCCACGATTTCATCCTCGCCCGCTATTATCCCGAACTGCTGGATGCAATCGTAACTGAGATTCAACGACTACTCTCGGAAGGCCTTCATCCTTCATCCTTCATCCTTCATCCTTCCGACATCGTCATCCTTGCCCCTTATCTCTCCGACGCGCTGCGCTTTTCGCTGATGACCCGGCTGGCAAGCGCCGAAATCCCGGTCCGCTCGCACCGCCCATCGCGTTCGCTGCGCGACGAACCCGCCTCGCAGGCGCTCCTGACCCTGGCCTGCCTCGCCCACCCCGGCTGGGACATCCGCCCGACGCGCTTCGACATCGCCTACGCCTTCATGCTTGCCCTGAATGCCGATTTGGTTCGGGCGCAACTGCTGACTGAAATCGTCTACCGCCAGAAAGACCTTCGACTTTCGACCTTCGACGAGATCAAGCCGGAGATGCAGGAGCGTATCACATACGTTCTCGGCAATCGCTATTCGAACCTTCGGGAC
The DNA here is from genome assembly GCA_043823965.1 of Chloroflexota bacterium. GTDB lineage: Bacteria > Chloroflexota > Anaerolineae > Anaerolineales > Villigracilaceae > CG2-30-58-95. Next base: position 443 of record JBDRTP010000146.1, on the reverse strand, counting down.
TGGATCCTGGCATATCGCCAGGGCGAACCGCTGCCGCTCGACCACTTCCTGCGCAAACTGTTCGGGGAAGTGCTTTCCCAGCCCGGTTTCGGCTTTCATGGAAACTTCGACGCCGCCCGCGTCGCCGCCAGCCTGATCGAATCGGTCAGGAAATTCCGCATCGCCCTCGAACCGGCTACAGAAGACCTCCGAGGTCTTAAAGACCTCGGAGGTCTGGGAGGTCTGGGAAAAGAATACATTGCCATGCTGCAAGATGGCGTCATCGCCGCACAGTATCTCGAAGCCTGGCATACTCCCGAAACTGAAGCCGTCCTGGTCGCCCCCGCCACCACCTTCCTGATGATGAACCGCCCCGTGACGGTCCAATTCTGGCTCGACCCCGGCTCCGGCGGTTGGGCCGAGCGCCTGTTTCAGCCGTTGACTCAACCCTACGTGCTCTCTCG
>JBDRTP010000145.1:0-2655 GCA_043823965.1 Chloroflexota bacterium | reverse complement strand
CTGGAAGACCTCCGACTCGATCACCTCCCGCAGGGTGACCAGGGTCATCTCCTCGTTGGGCACTTCGATGCCGATGTAATTCCGTCCCGGGACCGGGGCCTGGATGCGGATGCGCTGTGCGGCCAACGCCAGGGCCAGGTCATCAGCCAGGGAGACGATCTTGGAGACACGCACGCGCGTCCGCCCGTTGCGCGTCTCGATGAAGAGCGGCTCGACGCCAAACATGGTGATGACCGGGCCGCGGCTGATCTCGATTACCTGGCTGGGCGCGCCAAAGGAGGCCAGCGTCTCTTCGATCAGCCGGGCGCGCGTCTCGACGTACTCCTCGTTGACGGCCGGCGTCACGCCGATTTCCAGGATGTCCTTGATGGCGGGCAGCACCCAGGGGACGACTGGCTGGCTGGGCAGGCCGGTTTTTATCGTTACAAGCGGGGGCGGCATGCTCGTCCCAGGGGTGATGGGCGTGAAGTTATCCGGCGGTGATTCAGGTGGAGTTGGGGGCCTTGAGGCAGCGGGTGTTTTCTGCAACGGCACGTTCAACCGCTGGCGGACTTTTTCGATCAGCGGCCCGGCCCACTGGAACAACTCTTGCACCGACAGGTCGAGGGTCATGGTCAAGGAGATGATGAACCAGGCGATGAGCGCGATGACCGTCCCCGCGCCGCCCAATCCGTTGACCATCCCCTGCACGATCAGGCCGCCCACGTAGCCGCCGCCACGCTGCGCGCCGTCAGCGGCGAATTCGCCGGCCTGCGCCACCGGTCCGGCGAGACCATGCAGAATGACCAATAAATTGACAAAAAGCAGAAGGATACCGACAATGCGCTCGATGGATAGCTGCGGCAGGCGTTCGACGTTACGGGCGATCAACCAGATGCCAAGAACGATCAATCCAACGGGCAGGAGGTAAGTTCCCCAGCCGAAGATGAGCGCCAGCAGGCTGATCCAGGAACCAAACAATCCGCTGCGGTTGGCCGAGAACAGGCTCAGAACCGTCAGCAGTCCGAGCAAGGCCATGATTGTGCCGATCAGGTCAATTTTGCGTTCGGGTGAGAGTCCGCCGAGGAGTGAAGGCGGCGGTGGTGAGACGCGACGCGAGGCGGCGCGCCCCGGCTTGTTTTCGCGTGAAGGGAGGTTCCGCGCTTTGGAGGAGCCTTTGGTCTTTCTTCGTGAGGAACTGCGTTTTGCTTGAGTGATGGGCATAGGCGCCGTCATTATGGTAGCGTACTGCGCTGCTATTATGGTAGCTCAGTACGCTACCATTATAGCACAAATGGTCTACAATTCAAATACATGCCGAGTAGGTTCTGCGCAAAAAAGAAAGCCGCGAAACTCGGCTTCCAACTCGTCCCGGTCTAAGAGGGCGCGGACGGGATGATAAAAGGCGTCCTCAACTTGAAGACGCCTTGCTTGCGTTTAACTACTTGCGAGATTTTTGTCGAATTCTAGCATTGCGCTTGAGATCTAGCGTGAATTTGCATGAAATGGCGAGTCTGATGATAATCTCAGGGGCGCTCGTGATGATGTTGTTTCTGAGAAACGCTGTGTTGGGCGGCAACCGAAACCAGTTTTACTCTGCCACAGTCCATGCAAGTATGTGATTCATGAAAAGAACCACAATTAGCGCACGGCGTAGCCTCGTCCACCTGCACGCTTTGTTGGGCGGCTTTCTCGCCTCTGTACCAATAACCCAACCAAAAGCCAAGTAATAAACATATAGTGCCTATTATCAATGCTGTCATTTTTCAAAACCTTTCTGTTGAGCAGTCCAGTGGGTAAGGGAGAGGGGTTTCCTCTCCCTCCCTGTTGTCGCAATAGGGTCAATTCCCTATCCCTTCGACAAGCTCAGGGCAAGATTTACCGGCGTGCGGATTTCCCGCACCGGGCGACCCCCGCTGCCTTGCCATAAATGAGGGAACACGACTTTACTCCATGCCTTACGGCATTCCTGACGGAGAAAGCAGTGTTGTGAGAGGGCGATGAACATTTGTTGGGGCATTCTACACTCAGACGGCGTCTTTTCCGGCGATGAAGTTTGCCAAAAAAAAATGGCGGACGCGAAATGGCGTCTCTTCACTGAGGAAGCATACCAGAGAGAGCGAGTATCAGCCTGCAACATAGGACAAAGCCACCTCACGGCAGACAGGGACAGCCCTTCGCCATCAGATGAAGCGATGACTACTATGGCTGTGCTGACTACCCTAAACTGACCGGTCAGCAGGAAAGACCGGGCAGACCGCAGCATCGGGAGCGCATTTCGATTGTCTTACATCGTCCCGATGTCCTTCGGGATAGCACTCCGTTATCCAAGCCCTTGTACCACGAAGTGGCATTCGACTGAAACAGTACAGGAGGCTGGGGACTGCGTGGGTTCTCAGCCTGTCCTGGCGTCAGGCCAGGGTTGGTTAGCACATTACCCATTTGTTTCCGTGAAGACACCAACCACGTTTCAGGTAGGGCGACCCTAACCGTATATGGAACGCCCTGACAGCGATTGTCACTGTCAATGCTTTAGCCTTAGGCGCAGCCTGGCACACCTGACGCCGCCGAAACGGCCTGCCCTGAGTTTATCGAAGGGTGCCTCCCCAGAAACCCCTGGCTTGCCCACTTCGCGAACGTCCCTTGCGGGGCGCACCTGGGTACTTTGAGGCCTAC
>JBDRTP010000144.1:0-3604 GCA_043823965.1 Chloroflexota bacterium | reverse complement strand
CGCTGACTCGCAGATTCAATCTCGAATTTGGTGGGCTTGATTTCTCTCTAGCCCCATTCCCCGAAGAATCTCGCTCCCTCGGCGCAGCCATGCAGCGCCTGGGCGTGCCGAAGGTTGGATTGCACGGCTCACTGGCCGCGGCGGCCATCCTGACCGAATCCATCCAGCGCGCCGATTTCCCGCGGGCTGGTTTCAGCGGGCTGATGCTGCCGGTGCTGGAAGATGCGATTCTTGCCCAACGCGCCGCCGAGGGAACGCTGACGATCAAAGACCTGCTACTCTATTCTGCCGTGTGCGGGACGGGGTTGGATACCGTCCCGCTGCCGGGGGATACAACCGCCGAGCAAATATCTGCCCTGCTGCTCGATCTCTGCGCCCTGGCTGTGCGCCTGGATAAGCCCCTCACCGCGCGGCTGATGCCCATCCCCGGTAAAAAGGCCGGCGACCCAACCGGCTTCGACTTTGCCTTCTTCGCCAACAGCCGCGTGATGGCGCTGGAGGCGGAGACTCTCCAGTCGCTATTCCTCGGTTCTGAGAGTTTCGAGTTAAAAAGCCGCTAAGATACGCTGCCTACTTCAACCAGCGTATTTCAATCTCCCCTTCCACTTGCTTGAACTCCGCATCTCCAGTTACCAGCGCAGCGTCGTACTCCTGCGCTAACCCCGCCGCGAAACAATCGCCAAATGACATAGCGCGACCGGCTTTGAACCCCGCTGCCAGGCGGGCGCGGTGCCAGTCCGCCTCCACAAAGCGGACGCCGATCCGTTCCAGTTCCAGCATGCTCTGGTCGGCTTCAGCAGGCGATTCCTCGCGCGCCAGGATATACCAGACCTCCCCCACGTTGACCACGCTCATCATCAGCCGGATTTTCTTTTCGTGCGCCTCGACGATCAGATCTTCCATTCCCTTCGCCGCCGGTTCATCCTGGAAATAGGCCAGGATGGCCCAAGTATCCAGCACGATCAGATTGGGGGTCGTCATCAGATCCTCTTCTCGCGCTGTTTTTCTTCCGCCAGCGCATCTAGCAGCTTTTTACCTTTGTATTTGCCCCGTAGACTGTGGATGTATTCGCGCGTGACGGGCGTCAATATAATTCGCCCGGCATCTTCATCCAGTTCCACCTGGACGCGCGTGCCGGGCCGGATGCCCAGCCTGCGCCGAATGGCGGATGGAATTACGATCTGTCCTTTGGATGTGGTAAGAGTTTCCATTTGTTCTCCTTTCGAGAAAAGTATAGCACGTTTGCGATTGTTGTACAAATGGAATTCGTAATACTAAACCATCACGTCTTTACACGCCAATACTCTCCCCCTCCTCCATCGCGTGCCATCAACCCATACCCCACTAGCTCACGCCGTAGGGTGGCGGTATCCTCGTGGAAGCGTGCCAGGATTTCATTGACTTGCTTCTCGCTATATCTCACGCCCGGCTCGAAGGCTTTGACCACGTGACGCAGAATGGCCTCCAGCTTCTTGCGCTGGGCGGGGATGGTTTTCAGGCGGCCATCCGGCAGGCTGTAGTCGCTGATGATCTTGTGATCGTAAGCCCCCGCGTCCACGTCGGCGGCAGCGGCGGCCATGCGCTCTCCTGAGAACAGGTCACGCGTCGTCGCTTCGAGCGCGTTGCGATCCAGCTCGTAGACGCTGTAGTAGCCCTCGGCGCGCGCTGATACCAGGCCGGCCTTTGCCAGTTTCGAAAGGTGATGGGAAACCGTGGAAGGCTTCAGGTCAAGCAGGGCGGCCAGTTCCTCGCCGCTGTACGAACGTTGGGCGAGTAGACCGAGGATCTTCAAGCGGCTGGAATCGGCCAGGGCTTTGAAGAATGTGACCAGTTCAGTGTTTTGGTCAGTCATAATTTCATTTCCGCCAGTAGCGCGAACCATCCCGTTCACGGGCGAGCAGACCGGCGTCCACCAGGTCGCGGCGCAGACCAGAGACATCTTCGTTGAAGCGCTTCAGGATGGCATTGACTTCTTTCTCGGTATAAACTTTACCGACTTCGAAAGCGTTGATCAGATAGTTCAGGATCACGCGCAACTTGCCGGTCTGGCGCGGAATCTGGCGGATGGTCCCATCCGGGTTGAGGTGAGCAGCCAGGTCCCGGCGCGCCGTCTCCTCCACGTCCGGGGCGGGGACGTAGGTCGGGCGCGTCCCCTGGAACTGCTGGCGGGCGAGTTTTTCGAGAAAGACGGAGTCCAGTTCGTAAGCTTCATCCTGCGTTCTATCCGCCGCATGGGCCAGGAGGATGCCCACATGCGAGAGGAAGGCCAGGTGGTTGATCGCATCGCGGAAGGGAAGGCCAAGTTGTTCGGCGACCTGCGCGGCGGTGAGGGAACCCTGGCTCAGCGCGCCGATGATGCGCAGCCGGTCGGCATCCGAGAGGGCTTTGACAAAGTCGAGCATTGTGGGTGAAGTGTCCATAGTTTTATCCACGTATAACTAATTCGATATATATCGAAGTAATTCTAACGCAATGATGCGCGGCTGTCAAGAATTAGGAACCCGTTTCCTCAGAGGAAATGGGGTCCTATCGGGCGGCAGGCACAGCGTCCGGAAGGTGGCGGAATGTTTCGGGTATAATTAAATCGCAGAAGGGGGCTGCATCCAATCCCATACCGGAGATGTGTCTATGGATCTTCCAAAGCACGCTTTTTTTCAGGGTAAGATCGTCCCCTATTCAGAGGCCAAGATCGGTGTGGCGACCCACGCGCTCAACTATGGCACAGCCGTTTTTGGCGGGCTGCGCGGCTACTGGAACGAAGAGAAGAAGAAGCTCTTCGTTTTTCGTCCTATGGATCATTATCGCCGCTTTCTTCATTCGTGCCGTATGTTGTGTATGACGTTCGATCACACGCCCGAAAGCCTGACACATTTAACGTTAGAGTTGCTACGCAAAGACAATTACCAGCAGGATATCTATATCCGTCCCTTAGCCTACAAGGCCGACGAGACGGTCGGCGTCCGCTTGCACGATCTCAAAGATGAGTTGACCATCTTTGCGCTCCCCTTTGGACTTTACGTCAAGAACGACACCCGCGCGCACGTGACTGTCTCTTCGTGGCGGCGGATTGACGACAATATGATCCCGGCGCGCGGCAAGATCAGCGGGGCTTATGCCAATTCGGCCTTGATCAAAACCGACGCGGCGCGGGCCGGCTTCGACGAGGCGCTCGTCCTGACCCAGGACGGACATCTCTCGGAAGGCAGCGCGATGAATTTGTTCATCGTTCGCGATAACGTGCTCATCACCCCGTCGGTGACCGAGAACATCCTGGAGGGCATCACTCGCCGGACGGTGATCGAACTGGCAAAGAATGAATTGAAACTGACCGTCCTCGAGCGGCCGATTGACCGCACCGAAATCTACATCTGCGACGAATTGATCCTGGCCGGTACGGCTGCGCAGGTCACAGTGGCCACGAGAGTAGACCATCGCCCAATTGGGAATGGTGTGATGGGGCCGGTCGGAGAGGGGTTGCGCAAGCTCTTCGAGGGTGTGGTGCGCGGCAACAATCCCAAGTACGCACACTGGAACGTGGCGGTGTGACCTTTCCCCCCACCTCCAACCCCTCTGGATCTTTGGGAATCCCAGTCGCGAGGGCTAC
>JBDRTP010000143.1:0-6184 GCA_043823965.1 Chloroflexota bacterium | reverse complement strand
ACCCCCTCTGCGCGTTCCGCCCTCGAGGATTTGGAACTCGATCAATTGTTTATCGTCTACCCTGGCAATCTCGCATATCCCATCGCGGATAAAGTCAGCGCGTTGCCTATCTCATCAATTGCAAATATACGGTGATGTGGTGAACTCAGTTCGAATAATCGTAGCTCCAGATCTGGCCCGTATCCAGCAAGGTGCTGCCGACGCCGCCCAGGATGTTGTAACGCAATTCCCAGGTGCCGGAATTATTCCACAGATAGAGGAAATGCGTACTGTCCACCCAGGTGATATCACGCATCAGGAATGGATCGGTGGACAGGGTGGTATAGCCGCCCCCCACGTTCCCCACATGCGTACCGCGTGTCACCCCGCTGCCGCGTACCACGAAGACGAATTGCGTGGAATTGGGAAGCCAGCCGATGAACTCGGCGCTTTCTCCGCCGATGTAGACTGTATCGCCAGTGGTGTCGGCGTTGGCCAGGTGCAGCTCGCGCAGATTGTCAGTCGGAACGCCAACGGGCATGGCATATCCAACGCGGCTCAGGTCGGGCGAGATGGCCGTATCCGGCCAGGCAAATGGGATGGCCGGGATGTTTCCGCTGAAAACTGCGGGAGAGCCGTCAATGGGGATGTACCAAAGGCCGGTCGGCTCGAGCGGCGAGAGCATGGGGTCAGCGGGGGGAATGGCGACGCGCAGCGCGCTGGAATCAGCCGCCCATACGGGGCTAGGGTAGTAGAGATATTCGCTGTAAGTGATCACGGATGCAAACGTCAGCACGTTGCGGCGCAGGTTGCTGCCATCGGCGTCCGCCAGGCTGATGCTCGTCGGTGTGACGATGGCAAGCTGGGCGCCGTTGGGCGAAAAGTAGAACATCCCGCCGTCTCCAGGGTTGAAAATGGTCGCCTTATCGAGGGTATCGGCACTGACCGTACGCAAGTCGTCATACCCCATCAGGCCAGGCCCTTCGAAGAGCGGCCGGGTGTTGTAATACAGCACGTGGCTGCCAGGCCTCCAGCCCATCTGAAATACACCTGTTCCGTTGGGGGCGTCGCCGGGGCTGCCGCTGTAAGTCGCCAGGAAATCGGCCGAGCTGACCAGTATACGCTCACCGCTCCCGTCGCTGTTGATGGCGCGGATTTCCGGTCGGAACGGGATACTCTCACGAACGTAGGCCACCATCTGGCCGTCGTCCGAGATGCGCGCATCCTGAATACCGCCGGAGGCTGTCAGGGGCATTACGCCAACGCCCTCTGTCCAGATCCAGGCGTTATTGTCTTTAACGTAAGCCACGCGCAGCACCTGCGGCGGGGGAGGCAGCGTCGGCGCGAGCGTTGAAATGGCTCCAGGAGGCGGAGCCGTAGCCGGGCCCGGTGCGCTCGTTGACTGCTGAGGGGCGCCTTGCGCGAGAGCCGTCAGGGTTGCCACGAGCTGCGTCGCCACTACATCATTGACATCCAGCGTGGGCGAGGAAGTGGGCAGGGCGCCGCAAGCCAGGGTCACAACAATGAGCATGGCAGCGACGAACCAGATATGCGACGACTTTTTCATAAGGTTCCTCCTGAGAGGGTGAATTTCATTTCCGCTATTTTCCAACCTTAAACCCGCACTTCTGCAACTGCCCTGGCAACTCCTGCGGGTCTTTCAGCCACTGGCCCCACTTGCGCGAGATGTGCTCGGCTGGCGGTGCGATACGCTCGTTCTCCCGTTCTAAAGAAGCAGCAGTTTCTCCCCCAATTCATTTAGCTGTGAGAGAAAAACGTCGGGGGGCGGGGCGTCGAGCCAGCGAACTGCTTCCCAGTCGGCGCGTGTGGCGGAACACAATACGCGCGCCAGATCGGCAGGAAAGACTTCACATGTCCAGGCCTGTGTCCGGGAAAGAGCCTGGATGATCCGTTCCAGCCACAGACCAAAGCGGTTGTCATCATTGACGAAGAAATCCAAGTCATCTGAAAAGCGGTGTCCAAGATAGCCGCGGGAAGCTGCAGTGCCACCTGTCAGATAAAAGCCCGTATCTACTTGATCGAAGGCTTTGAGCACGCGGTCTTGAAAAGGGTAAAAGACGTCGAAGTAAAATGAGGAGTTAATCACGGCAGTATTCGGGATGCTTCTCAGGCAGCCACTTGACGAGAAAGTCAAATCCCCGTTTGCGGCTCTTCGAGCGGATGCGCCCGCGCCAGCGCGGCCAGTTCCTGACCAGCTTCGGGAAACCGATCAAGCGGATGATCTCCTCGTAAGGCGCGTATTCCAGCAAACGGCGCGCGGCCCAATCCTGGTCCAGCCGCCCAAAGGTGCGGCGGCCTTCCAGGATTTCGATGAACTGCGCCTCATCGAGATCGTAATCCCAAACGTAGGGCAGGCGATTAATCGTTTGCATAAATTGATTATAGTATTACTGTCAAACATTTGCCTCGTGCGCGCAAATCTTTTCACCGCTGAGAACGCTGAGAGCGCAGAGTTTTTTGTCTTTTCTCTGCGCAGCACCTACTCGGCGCGAACTCTGCGTTCTCTGCGGTTAATTTTTTGGTTGCGGCTGGAAGCCGCGCTATGATTTACCGATCACAAACCCTCACTTCTCCAACTGCCCCAGCAACTCCTGCGGCTCGCGCAGCCACTGGCCCCACTTGCGCGAGATGTGCTATTCGGCGATGATAGTGTACCCCGCAGTGGCAAAATGCCGATCATAGGCAAATGCCTCAGTCAGCCCATTCTGGCGTATTAAGGCGAAACTGATCGCATCCGTCAGGCTGAAATCCTGATTTTCATACTGGCGCAGGATGCGCTTGGCTTCCCGTTCCAGGCGCGCATCGGGATAGGTAATTTCGATGCGCGGGCTTTCGTTGACGTTTTTCATGAAAGCCATCGCTTTTTCATGCCCTTTTCTCCGGCGCAGGAGAATCTGCGTTTCAGAGACAATCAGAATAGTTGTTATGAAATTGCTCTGGATTTCCAGTAAACACTTGTATAATTCAACTGCTTCGCTGTGATGAGAATCGTCTTCGTCCATGACTGCCAGCCAGGCGCTTGTATCCACGAATATCCGGCGCGCCATTATTTCCCTTCCTTCTCGATTTCCTGAACAATATATTCATCATGTTCTTCGGCCAGGTTGTGCAGACCCGATGAGATGAGACCAATCAACTGATAAGCAGGGTCTTTTTCGACCGGTGTTTGCTCCAGCAGCATGTCAATGGCGCGGCGAATCAATGCAGAGATTGACGACTTGTTTTCCTCCGCCAGCCTCCGCAACGCCCGGTCCTGCCGGTCATCCAGGTAGATTTGAATGGGGTGTTTTGACAGCATGGAGGTGTGCTCGTTCCAGGAGTAATTTTCGCAAATTTTTAAGCCAAACATAGGTTCTATCATTCCCTGTGCGTGCTATAATCGCATTTAGTTACATGGTTCGTTAGTTTCATAGTTTCGTAGTTCAACCGCCCAACTACCAAACTGCCGAACTACCCAACTACCCAAACTACCCAACTACCAAACTATGTCCTTCGCCCACCTCCACGTCCATACCGAATATTCCCTGCTCGACGGCTTCAGCAACATCAAGAAGCTGGTCAAGCGCGCCAAAGAGATGAATATGCCAGCCCTAGCCATCACCGACCACGGCACGATGTATGGCGTGATCGAGTTTTACCATTCCGCCAAAGAACAAGGCATCAAGCCCATCATCGGGCTGGAAACCTACATGGCCGCGCGGACGATGAAGGAACACGACCCCAAGGAAGACCGCAAGTCCTCCCATCTGCTGCTGCTGGCCGAGAACGAGACCGGCTACAGGAACCTGCTCCAAATCGCCAGCGCGGCGCAGCTCGAAGGCTTCTATTACTATCCCCGCATAGACAAAGCATTCCTGGCCAAACATGCCGAAGGCCTGATCTGCTCTTCAGGCTGTATGTCGGCGGAGGTGCCGCGCCTGCTCGAACAAGGCCGGGTCGAAGAGGCGCGAAAATCGCTCGACTGGTACTTCGAGGTCTTTGGCAAGAATAATTTCTATCTCGAACTCCAGCAGCATGACATCAAAGAACTGGAAAGCATCAACAAGAATCTGCTCGATATGGGTCATCGTTACGACGCCAGATTCATCGCCACCAACGATGTACACTACATAGACCGCGAAGACGCCCGTCTGCAGGACATCCTGCTTGCCATCCAGACCGGTGCGCTGCTCTCCGACCCCGACCGGATGCGCATGACGGATCCCTCTTACTACTTGCGCACAGCGGAGGAGATGTCACGCCTGTTCGCCGAGACCCCCGAGGCGCTGGAAAATACTTTGCTCATCGCCGAACGCTGCAACGTAAACCTGGAGGTCAAGGATTACCGGCTGCCAAAATTCGAGCTCCCGGAAGGGCACACGCCCGAAATCTACCTGCGGACGCTATGCGCAGACGGGGCGGAGCGTCGTTATGCGCAGCACCTACTCGGTGGGGAACGGGCGACCAGTCCCACGGTCCGCGAACGGCTCGACTATGAGTTAGGCGTCATCCACAAAATGAAATTCGACGCCTACTTTCTCATCGTCTGGGATCTGTGCCGCCACGCCCGTGAACGGGGCATCTGGTACAACGCACGCGGCTCGGCGGCCGGTTCGCTTGTCGCCTACGTGCTGGACATCACGCTGGTTGATCCCCTTCAGCACGGGTTGCTCTTCGAGCGTTTCCTGAACCCGGGGCGCATTTCGATGCCGGATATTGACCTGGATTTCCGCGACGACCGCCGCGCCGAGATGCTGGAATACGCCGTCCAAAAGTACGGGCAGGACAAGGTAGCCCAGATCATCACCTTTGGCACGCTGGGGGCACGCGCCGCGTTGCGGGATGTGGCGCGTGTGAAAGACATCCCCCTCCCCGAAGTGGACCGGATCGCCAAACTCGTCCCGAATATCCCCGGCAGGCCGATGACCCTGGCCGAGGCCGTGGAACAGGTTTCGGAATTAAAAAAAGAGTACGAGTCATCGGATCACATTCGTGAACTGATTGATACCGCCATCAAGATGGAAGGCGTCGTCCGCAACGCGGGTACGCACGCCGCGGGTGTGGTCATCTCGGATAAACCGCTGATCGAATACCTGCCGCTGCACCGTCCCACCAGCAACTCCGAGGAGACGCCCGTCAAGATCGTCACCCAGTTCGAGATGGGTATTTTGGAAAAGCTCAAAATGCTCAAGGTGGATTTCCTCGGCCTGGCCACGCTGACCATCATGGCGCGCGCCTGCGACCTGATCCAGCAGCGGCACGGGGTCACACTGACACTGGATAACATCCCCACCGATGATCCTGATACTTACAGCATGCTGGGTGAAGGGAATACGGCTGGCGTCTTCCAACTGGAAGGTTCGGGCATGACCCGCGCGCTGGTACAGATGAAGCCCACCTCGCTGGAACACGTTATCGCTATGGTGGCCCTCTACCGCCCCGGCCCGATGGAATTCATCCCCGATTATATCAGCCGCATGCACGGCGAGAGCCAGGCTGAATACCGCCACCCCTCACTCGAACCCATCTTCCGCTCGACATTCGGCATTCCTGTCTATCAGGAACAGTTGATGCGCGCCGCGGTCGAACTGGCCGGATACACGCCTTCCGAAGCCGATGACTTGCGCAGTGCCATCTCCAAGAAGAAGAAAAAGGAGATCGAAAAGCATCGCGGCAAGTTCGTTGCGGGAGCGACGGCGCGCGGCATCCCGGAAAAGACTGCTGCGGATATTTACAGCGACTGGGAAGAGTTCGCCCGATATGGGTTCAACAAATCTCACGCCGCCGATTACGGCATCCTCGCCGTCCAGACCGCTTATCTCAAGCGTCATTACCCGGCCGAGTACATGACCGCCCTGCTCTCGGTCTCGAAGAACCAGATTGAAAAAGTAGCCCTGTACGTTGCTGAAGCCCGCAGCATGGGCATCCAAGTCCTGCCGCCGGATATCAACGCCAGCGATTTGGATTTCACCCTAGAGTCGATAGCCGATGGCCGATTGCAGATAGCAGATAGCAGATTGCAGATTGCAAGCGAAATGGGGGAGCCGCCATCCGCCATCCGCCATCCGCCAGAAGCCATCCGCTTTGGGCTGGGCGCGGTCAAGAACGTCGGACAGGGGGCGGTGGAGCTGATCCTGAAGGCTCGCTCCGCAGGCCCCTTCACCAGCCTGAACCACCTTGCCCGGCGGGTTGACCTGCGCGCCGT
>JBDRTP010000142.1:0-2390 GCA_043823965.1 Chloroflexota bacterium | reverse complement strand
AGCCCGGCCGAGTCCGTGGACGCAAAAAAGACCCCAGTGCACACACCAGGTGCGCAGGCGACTGTGAACGCCGCAAAAACACCGGGTGCGCAGGCAACCGCACGCGCCATCCAGCGCGCCACCGAAGGCATTGGCAACCAACATGGAAAGCGTGTGAACTACAGAGGGACCATTGCATCCGCCGATGCAGCCAGCCTGACCCTGACGCTTGCCAACGGCTCTTCCGTAACCTTCAGCCTGACCGCCGATACCCGCATTCGCATCCCCACCTTGGGCCAGACTGCCGCAGCCCCTGCCCTGATGCCCGGAGCAAAAGCAGGCGTTCATGCTGCGCAGGATGAAATGGGCGCGCTGACCGCCCTGGCCGTGCTGGTTATCCCCGCCAAGCCTGTACGCGCTCATCGCGTCGGCATGGTCACCGATTACCAGCCAGGCGCCAGCCTGACCATCCAGGCCACTGATGGGAATACTTACACTTTCCTGCTCACCACGGCGACGGAAATTTTGTCCGCCGACCGCGCCGACCAACTTGCTGCTGGCGCCCGCGTCACTGTCATCGCCCCGCGTGATGTGACCGGCGGCGTGCTGACCGCCAGAGGCGTCATCATTCATCCTGCCAGCCAGCCTTGAACGTTTAACGTTTACAATGGCCGCACCCGAATTACTCCCCCGCGCCACACAAGGGTTGTTGATTTATCTCTGGAGACTTTTCCAATCAAGCGATGCGCAGCCAATGGGTAGGCAAAACGGTGGATATGAGCGGCACACTCAATGCTATAATAAAGTATGACTCCAGTGTTAGTTATGAATTTCCCAGTCCGCCATTTATTGAGTTGACCAAATAATAAGGTTCTTCTTTATCTCCGGAGGGTATCATCCTATGAACACAAAAACCCATCAACGCGGACAGGCCTTGATCCTGATTGTGCTTGGAATTGTCGGTCTGGTCGCGATCACCGCCCTGGCGATTGACGCCGGGAATGCCTTTTCGGATCGCCGCCAAGCCCAAAATGCCGCGGATACCGCTGCCTTGGCCGCCGCGCTGGCTAAAATCGGTGACGAGGATTGGCACCTTGCCGGGGTTAATCGCGCCATCAGTAATGGATACGAGGAAGACACTGCCACTAGCACGGTGACAGTGTACACCATGGATAATCCGCTCGCTGTTGGCTGCGACCCGGACAACCCAATCCCTAACCCGGTAGACACATCAGACCCATACGACAAGGCAGAATATTACATCCTGGTCACCATCCATTCTACCGTAAACACCTTCTTTGCTCCGATCGTCGGCATTGACCAGCTCCATAACTGCGTGGAGGCCATCGCTTGGGGCAGGCCCAGGTATACTTCCCAACTCTTCGATGGGAATGCGGTGGTCAGTCTTTCCACCTCGGGTTGCGCGTTGAGGGTGCAAGGGAACAACGACACCACCATTCATGCCACAGGTATGTTCTCGAATGCAGATTTCTGCAATAACTCCGGCTCGCCGTCACTAACAGCACCGAGCCTGAGTGTTGTTGGAGATATATCCTATAGCCCCCATGCAGATATCAATGTAAGCAGTATGAATAATAATGCCACACCTTACTCCCTTGATGATATTCTATGGCCGACGATCACCTGTTCGGGAGCGGCCGGCAATGTGGATTACCCCGATGGCGATCCGAAGACCGTCCAGCTTACCCCCGGCACGGTATCGGGGAATTTTCCTCCTAACCTGGGGGGTGGGAAGAAAGTTGTGGCACTACAATCCGGAATATACTGCATCACCGGGAATGTGAATTTAAATTCCGATATCACAGGTGATGGTGTTTTACTCTACATACAGAGTGGCTCGTTTTCTTCAAACGGTAGTGCGGGAATCCACTTGACAGCCATGACCAGCGGAGATTATTCCGGACTTCTCATATACGCACCCTTGACAAGTAACAATAACTTTACCTTCAATGGTGGCTCCGATTCGTTTTACCGAGGAACGATTCTGGCGCCAGGAGCGGATGTCACAATCAATGGGAGCTCGGGCACATTTGCACCTGGTTCACAGGTGGTCGGAAATACTGTCACCTTTTCTGGAAATAGTGTGATTGATATTACCTACACTGATGCTGATAATTGGGATGCGCCGCACCTACCATCCCTCAAATTGGCGAAATAGCCGGACGCCTTCATACGCGGTATAATTCCCGCCCACATCCCACTTTCTGGAGGTGAAACGTCATATCTCTTGGGAAAGACAGCGCATGATCTTTAGTTGGGTAGTTGGGTAGTTGGGTAGTTGGATAGTTGGATAGTTCGGAAGTTCGGAGAACTATGCAACTACAAAACTAAGCAACTATTGAACTACGTAACTACAAAACTAAGGAACTACAAAACTAAACAACTATAAA
>JBDRTP010000141.1:0-4155 GCA_043823965.1 Chloroflexota bacterium | reverse complement strand
GTTGCTTATCGTCGGGATGACGAGCTACCAGGACTCTATATTCTTTTTGATGACCTTGCGATGGATGCGTGAGTTTATGCGCCAGATCGCCATCGTTGGTCATGAGAATCAGACCCTCGCTATCGAAGTCAAGACGACCGCCCGGGTCAAGACGCTCGCGCATCGGGATCAAATCGCGCACGGTCTGGCGCGTGTCGCCCGGTTCCGCTTCAACCGTTGACAAAACATAGCGCGGCTTGTGGAGAGCAAGATAGATTTTCTGCTCGGCTGGCTTGATTGGCCGGCCGTCCACTGTGATTTTGTCAACTCGAGAATCGACTTTCTGACCGATGCCAGCAACCTCAGCATTGACCCGCACGCGGCCAGCGATAATCAGCTCTTCGCAACTGCGCCGGGAGCCAAGCCCGGCCTGGGCCATGATTTTCTGTAGGCGTTCTTCCATAACGCGGTTTCCAGCCGCAACCAAACGGGTGTGTCATTGCGAGAAGCGTTCTTTGCGACGAAGCAATCTCCCCGCATATCAGGAGACTGCTTCGGCAAAGAGCGCCTCGCAGTGACATCTGCAAAAGATTTGCGCGAACAAGGCAAATGTTGAGCGGTAATTTTTTATAATGTTTTATATCCTGCCTCTGGAGCCAGATTATGAAAACTCGTGCTGTCATCATGGCTGGGGGAGAAGGTTCCCGTCTGAGCGTGCTGACCGTCAAACGCACCAAGCCGGCTGTCCCGTTTGCCGGGAAGTACCGCATCATTGACTTCACCCTCTCGAACTGCGTCAACTCCGGCATCTTCGACGTGATGATCCTGGCGCAGTACCGTCCACATTCGCTCATCGAGCACATTGGCGCGGGCGGCCCCTGGGACCTCAACCGCGATTTCACCGGCGGCGTGCGCATGTATACGCCTTACAAGGCGCGCGCCGGCGCGGACTGGTACGTGGGCACTGCCGATGCTGTCCAGCAGAATTTTGCCTTTATCAAACGGTCTCAACCTGATCAGGTACTTATCCTCTCAGGCGATCATGTCTACGCCATGGATTATGATGCCATGATCACCTTCCACCGCGACCATGAAGCCGAGTTGACCATGGCCACCATCCGCGTTCCGCAGAGCGAGGCCTCACGCTTCGGCATCCTTGGCGTGGAAAGTGATTACCGCGTCTCGTCATTTGTCGAAAAGCCAGCCGAGCCGCCCTCAGACCTGGCCAATATGGGCGTCTACGTTTTCAATCTGGAGGCGCTCGACCGCGCCCTGTGGGAGGACCATCAGCGCAGCGACTCCTCACATGATTTTGGCAAGGACTTGATCCCGCGCATGTTGTTGGAGAAGAGGCGTGTCTATGCCTACCCGTACTCCGGCTACTGGGTGGACGTGGGCACGATCGAATCCTACTGGCAGGCGCACATGGACTTGTTGGATAATCCGCCGCCGCTGGACTTGAACGACCGCCGCTGGGTCATCCATACCCGTACCGAGGAACGCCCCCCGGCTCGCGTAGCCAATAATACCACTATCGCCAACTCCATGCTCTCGGATGGCTGCGTGATCGAAACTGGCGCGCAGATTGATTGCAGCGTACTCTCGCCGGGTGTGGTCGTCCACGCCGGCGCGATTGTGCGCTATTCGATCCTGTTGACGGACGTTGTCATCGAAGCCGGAGCCGTGGTCGAACGCGCCATTATAGATAAGCGCGGCCGGGTCGAGCAGGCGGCCCGCGTCGGCTCAACCGATGAAAAGTCAGGCCTGACCGTGATCGGCAAGAGCAGCCAGGTCCCGCCCGGAACGATTATCGAAGCAGGTGCGACCATCGCCACTGACGTTATTGCTTCCGATTACCCCAGTCTGCGGGTAAAATCGGGTCAGACCATTCAAACCAAGAGACAACCCTATGAAATTTGAACCTGTCATTGCGAAGCAATCTCATGACACCAGCAGGGGATAAGCTCATGAAATTCCAGCGCGCTTCCGGCATCCTCCTGCATCCCACCAGCCTGCCCGGGCCATACGGCATCGGCGACCTCGGCCCGCAGGCCTACGCCTGGGTGGATTTCCTGGCCGAATCCGGCTGCAAACTCTGGCAGGTGCTGCCGCTCGGCCCGACCGGTTACGGCGATTCGCCTTACCAGTGTTTCTCGGCCTTTGCTGGTAGTCCCTATCTCATCAGCCCGGAATTCTTGCTCCGGGATGGCCTGCTTCATCCAAACGATCTGGTTGAGAAAACGAATTTCCCGGCCGGCCCTTCGACTATGCTCAGGGCAAGCCGCGTCGACTTTGGCGCGCTCATCCCCTGGAAGTTGAACCTGCTCGAACGGGCTTTTCTACGCTTCTCTTCGGACCCCGGTCCTGTTCGCCGCGATCCTTCGACTCTGCTCAGGACAAGCTTCGACATTTTCTGCGCTGAAAACGCCTCCTGGCTGGACGACTACGCCCTCTTCATGGCGCTCAAGGAATCTCACGGCGGAGGCTCGTGGGAGAGCTGGCCCGAACCGCTCCGAAAACGGGATGCCGCTGCCCTGGCCAAAGCTCGCGAGTCCCTCACGCCTCACGTATTACGTTTTACGTTTTACCAGTATCTCTTCTTCCAA
This sequence comes from Chloroflexota bacterium, assembly GCA_043823965.1. Lineage (GTDB taxonomy): Bacteria > Chloroflexota > Anaerolineae > Anaerolineales > Villigracilaceae > CG2-30-58-95. The sequence goes on along the minus strand of JBDRTP010000141.1, from coordinate 1,570 downwards.
CAATGGCACGCCCTCAAAGCCTACGCCAACGCCAACGAATGCGGCGTCCAGATCATCGGCGACATGCCCATTTTTGTCGCCTACGATAGCGCGGATGTCTGGGCACACCCGGAGCTGTTCTACCTGGACGACGAGGGCCAGCCGACCGTGGTGGCGGGCGTCCCACCGGATTACTTCTCGCCAACCGGCCAGTTGTGGGGCAATCCGCTCTACCGCTGGGATGTCCACAAAGCGACCGGTTACACCTGGTGGCTGGAGCGTTTCCGCGCCGTGCTGAAAATGGTGGATATCGTCCGCCTGGATCATTTCCGCGGCTTTGCCGGTTACTGGGAAGTCCCGGCTGGCAACCCGACCGCCGAGATCGGTCGCTGGGTACCTGGCCCCGGTGCGGACTTCTTCGATGCTGTTAGCCGCGCGCTGAGCAGAGCCACAGGCGAAGTCGAGGCGCTGCCCATAATCGCCGAAGACCTGGGCGTCATCACGCCAGACGTGGTTGATCTGCGGGAAAGGTTCAATTTGCCGGGCATGAAGGTGCTGCAATTTGCCTTCTCCGGGCCAGATAATCCTTTCCTGCCGCATCATTACCCGCCCCATTGCGTGGCCTATACCGGCACACACGATAACGACACCGCGCGCGGCTGGTACGAGTCGGCGCCAGAGAACGAGCGCGACTTCGCAAATCGTTACCTCAACCGGAATCCGAAGTCTCCGACTTCGGGCGCGAAGTCAGCCTGTCCTGGCCGACAGGCCAGGGAGACTTTGCAGTCCAGCGACTTTGCCTGGGAACTGATCCGCGCCGTCTGGGCTTCGGTGGCTGTATTTGCACTTGCCCCGATGCAGGATCTGCTCGACCTGGGCACGGAAGCGCGCATGAACTACCCCAGCCGCCTGGGTGGCAACTGGGAGTGGCGGATGGCGGAGGGGGCGTTGAGCGAGGAATTGAAAGAAGAGTTAATAAATTTGAATTATCTCTACAGCCGGTAAAACGAAAACAGCGCACTGCTCTGGCGCGCTGTTCTCTAATGCCTGACGGTCGGCTGCACCGCTTGTCAGGTCGCGTTCTTGGTGAACATCAGATGAACATGATCACTGAGATTATTGTTCCTACCACAACTACCCAAAGAATATCTACTTTCAGAAGCAAGGCAACAAGTGCACCGCTGGCAAGCAATAATAGATGAGATAAATCCCAATGGACGTTCGAGGCAGCGACTTGTTATGCGCCATTGTCCTTTCCCAATTCCTGGGGGCAGTCGTCTCTGCCTCCTGCCTCCGCAGATTCAGCAATGTGTTTGCGGACATTATTACATCGAGGAACCCCGATTCTTGCACCGCGGCAATTCCACGATAGTGGGCAGCATACCCGCTTCATTCTTTGACACACTTTATCGGTACGTCGCAGTGCTTTGGCATCTCTATGCTCTCCGTGTGGCCCTCCATTGGGCAGTAGAGCTTGTTTGGGTCAGCCCCCGGTATTCCAGTTCCACAATGCGCGACCGGAACATCTTCTTCAGCTCCGCACGATTTACAAACCAACTTAGCCATTTTTCTCACCTCCTCTCTTAGAGAT
>JBDRTP010000140.1:0-2220 GCA_043823965.1 Chloroflexota bacterium | reverse complement strand
ATCAGCCATCTGCGGGATCGTCCGGCATCCAAACTCTCCGGCGGCGAGGCCCAGCGCGTCAGTCTGGCGCGCGCCTTCGCCATCCAGCCCCAATTGCTCCTGCTGGACGAGCCTTTCAGCGCCCTGGATTCTCCCACCCGCTCCCGCCTGCTCGAAGACCTGCAATCTCTGCTGAAAGAAACCGGCCAGACGACCATTTTCGTCACCCATAACCTGGATGAAGCCTTGCTGCTCGGCGACCGGGTGGCCGTGCTGCTCGCCGGCCGCCTGCGCCAGTGCGGCAAGCCGGAGCAGGTCTTTGCCGAACCCGCCGACGCAGAGGTGGCCGCCTTCGTCGGCGTGGAGACGATCGTGTCCGGTCAGGTGATTGCCTGCCAGGAAGGCCGGGTAATCGTGGCTGCGAACGGCATCCACCTGGAAGCGGCGGGCGAGATGAACCCCGGGCGGACGGTCCTGTTCTGCCTGCGGCCCGAAGATGTGACCCTCTGGCCGAAAGACGGCGTCCCGGCCTCCAGCGCTCGCAACCGCCTCACGGGTCGCATCCTGCGCCTCTCGCCGCAAGGATCGCTGTTCCGGGTGATCGTAGACTGTGGCTTTCCGCTCATGGCACTGGTCACGCGCGCCTCGGCGCGTGAGATGAATCTGGCGGAGGAAATGGAAGTATCCGCTTCGTTCAAGGCCAGCGCGGTGCATTTGATTCCCCGCTGATTGGCTAAAATTTCATAAATCAGGGCTTCACACCCGGATCAATGTAACCCGCCTGCAAATCGCTCAACACCTCTTCCACCAGGCGCTGCTTGCCCTCGGTGAGCAAGTCGGGATTGATGTCGGTCAGGAAGAGCGGGATGGAAATGTTCTGCCCACCCTTACCAGCTACCAGGTCGGGGAAGATTTGCTGGATAGCGGGGATGCCTTTCGGCTGGATGCCGACAATCCAATCCGGGAGCAGGCCTTCGAATGGCAGGGACTCGCTTATGATCTTGATGTTTTTCTGGGAGAGATAATCCAATAAATCGGGCGTGGCAATTTCAGGATACACAAAGGCGACTTCGACTTGATAGCGCACCAAAACGTCGGCATAGGCCGGATATTGGCCTTCGGGTACGTCTGTCTTGATTTCGAGATGTACGGGATAATTATAAATGGGTGGGAAAGCTTGCTGGCACAGGCCGCAGAAGAAGTGAAAACCGTTAGTAAAGGCTTTCTCTGCAAGAAGACCCTCGGGGGAGTCTTGCGTGATAATTCCAACGCGATAATCGGGCGAGAGCATGGCGGCAATGTAACCCGCCAGGAAAGCCTGTTCAGCCACGGGCTTGCCGGAGGCGCCGATCAGGGACAGATTCGCGGCGGAAGTCAGGCCGGGGATGCCGACGCCCAGGAATTGCACCTGGGGCGCGGCGGCCGCCAGTCCGGCCAGACCGGGATCGGGCGGCAGGGCAATGACCAGCCTCAGGCCCGGTTCCGTGCTGACGTCGCTAACTGTCAGCGCATTGCGCACCTGGAAGCGCATCCCGGCCTGCTGCGCCAGGTCGTAAACGATGGATTGATACAAGTTGGATTGGTCCTGCGGCATATCCGCCGGGATGACCAGGATGGCCAGGGGACTTACCGCGGTGGCCTCCGCTGTTGGACTCGGGGTAGGTGGGGGAGCCGTCGGCTCGGCCGGCGTCGGCGCTGGCGTTGGCCGGCCAGGGATGGTGCAAGCCGTAAGCAGGATGAGTAACAGGATGGAAGCGAAGCGAATTCGCACAGCAATTCTCCAGTGAAGGTTTCCAGTATTTTACCTGAAAAGCCCTAAGCCGGACGAACCGGATTCAGACAGGGGATTTCAAACACAAAGACACCCAGTCACGACCGAGTAGGTGCTGCCGAAGGCCTACTCGGCGCAAGGAAACCAGAGGGAAAACTTTGTGATTCTTTGTGCCTTGGCGGTGGATTTTCGGAGAGGCTCGAAGTACACGAAGAAACACGAAGATGTACGAAAAAAGTAGAGACGCTCAATCAGGGCATCTCTACAAGGAGGAGGAGAAATATCAGGTATTTGGCTCGCGCTATTTCGCCGCGACCTTGATCGTCTTTGGGCGGGCGGACTCGGCCTTGGGCAGGCTGAGGGTCAGCAGGCCGTCGGTGATCTTAGCAACGACCTTGTCGGCCTCCACCGGGGTGGACAGGCGCAGGCTGCGACGGAAAGAACCGTGCGGCAACTCGCGCATCAGATAT
>JBDRTP010000139.1:0-3138 GCA_043823965.1 Chloroflexota bacterium | reverse complement strand
CCCGTTGGCGGCGGCGATTGCGCGGGCAGCCATTAAAGTACTCACGGACGAAAAACTCTCCGAGCGCGCGGCTGAGATGGGCGGGTATTTCGTCGAGCAATTGACCGAAATTCCCAGCCGCCACGTCAAGGAAGTGCGCGGACGCGGCCTGCTCATCGGCGTGGAGTTGAAGAAAGAGTCGGGCGGAGCGCGGCGTTTCTGCGAGGCGTTACAAGGAAAAGACATCCTCGCCAAAGAGACGCACGAGCACGTCATCCGTTTCGCGCCGCCGCTGGTGATTGATAAAGAGACGATTGATTGGGCGCTGCCGCGCATCCGTGAAGTGCTGAATATGGCGTAGCGCCTCATGCGAGAAAGGATTTCGAGATGAACATTGGCATTCCAAAAGAACGACGGCCATTCGAATTCCGGGTTGGTATGACGCCAGCCGGTGTGGAGGCTTTGACCAGGCTCGGACATCCCTGCTATGTCGAACACGAGGCGGGACTCGGCGCCGGTTTCAATGACATGGACTACGAACAAGCCGGTGCAAGGATTGTTTATGCGCCTGAAGAAGCTTTTGGTCGTGCTGACCTCGTTCTCAAAGTGGCGCGTCCTTTGTACGAAGAGCTGCAATGGCTGCGTCCCGGCGTGAGCATTGCCGGTTTGTTGCACCTTGCCTCGGCGCGTCACGAGAAAATTGACCTTCTCGAGAAAAAGGAGATAACGGCCATCGCTTATGAGCAGATCCGCCTGCCGGATGGCTCGGTACCGGTGCGGGCGCCGTTGAGCATGATCGGCGGTCATCTGGCGGCTCAAATCGGGGCGCGCTTGCTGCAAAATAACTCCGGCGGCAAAGGCATTCTGCTGGGAGGAATGCCCGGCATCCCGCCGGCTGAAGTGGCTGTGATTGGTGTGGGGCTGGCAGGGACATGCGCGGTGCAGTCTTTTGTGGGCATGCGCGCGCATGTGAATGTGCTGGACACCAACTTCCCCGCCCTTCGAAAGATTTATGAGCGTTTTCCCGGAGTGGTGACGATGGTCTCGAATCCTCGCAACATCGCGCGGGTATGTTCATTCGCGGATATTGTGGTGACGGCAATTCTGATCCCCGGCCAGCGACCGCCGACCATCGTCACGCGCGAAATGGTGCGTTCGATGAAGCCGCGCTCAGTAATTATGGATATCTGTATTGACGAAGGTGGATGTGTAGAGACCTCCCGCCCAACCACTCACGAAAATTCTTATTATGTAGAAGAAGGCGTCATCCATTACTGCGTCCCCAATATTCCCAGCGTGGTTGCACGTACATCCACCTATGCCCTTACCAATGCAGCCTTCCCATATATCCTGGAAATCGCCAACAAAGGTGTGGAACGCGCCAGGGCAGAAAATTCATCCATCTCCAACGGCACGGTGATTTACCACGGCGAACTTTGCTCGATCACCCGCTTCAAACCTGAGGCGTAAGGAAGCGACTATGGACTGGCAAAAACTCTACCAATCACGTGTGGTCAGCTCTGAAGAAGCGGTCAAAGCCATTAAATCGGGCAACCGCATTTTCATGACCGGAAATGTTTCGGTGCCGCAGACGGTACTGGCTGCGCTGGTGAACCATGCGCCCAATCTGAAGGATGTGGAAATCGTGCAGGCGCTCACCATCGGCCCGGCGGATTACGTCGGCCCGGCCATGGAAGGCCACTTACGGGTCAACACCATTTTCATCAGCGCCAACATCCGCAAAGCCGTCAACGAAGGCCGCGCCGATTTTACGCCGGTGATGCTTTCGGAATTTCCACTGCTCTTCAAGCGCGGCATATTGCCGCTGGATGTCGCCATGATTCACGTCTCCCCAGCGGATGAGCATGGCTTTTGCAGCCTGGGCGTGGAAGTCGGCCTGACCAAGACGCCCGCCGAGTCGGCCAAGATTATTATTGCCGAGGTCAACGAACAGATGCCGCGCACGCTGGGTGATTCGTTCATCCACGTCAGCCGTCTGAATTACATCGTGCCGGTCAACTACCCGATTGCCGAACTCCCGATGGGCGGCGAGGGCCCATCCGAAATTGTGGAGAAAATTGCCGGATACATTGCTGAATTAATTCCGGATGGCGCCACCATGCAGATGGGCATTGGTGAAATCCCCGACGCGGTTTTGAAATACCTGCACCACAAGAAGGACCTTGGCGTCCACTCCGAGCTATTCTCGGATGGCGTCATTGAACTGGTGGATGCCGGCGTGCTGACCAACGCCCGCAAAACCCTGCATCCGGGGAAGATCGTAGCCGGTTTTATGCTTGGCACGCAAAAATTGTACAAATGGGCGGATGACAATCCGCTTGTCGAGCTGCATCGCACGGAATACGTCAACGACCCATTTGTGATTGCTCAAAATGAACGCATGGTTGCCATCAATTCAGCCATCGAGGTGGATCTGACCGGCCAGGTCTGCGCGGACAGCATCGGCCCGAAACTTTACAGCGGCGCTGGCGGTCAATTGGATTTCATCTATGGTGCTTCCCGCTCGAAGGAGGGTGTGCCGATCATTGCCCTGCCCAGCGAAACCACATTGCGGGATGGGACGCGCATCAGCCGCATCGCGGCCATGCTCAAGCAGGGTGCCGGCGTGGTGACCAGCCGCAACCACGTCCGTTACGTCGTCACCGAATACGGCGTGGCCGACCTGTACGGCAAAACCATCTGCCAGCGGGCGAGGCAGTTGATTGCCATCGCCCCCCCCGACTTCCGGGCGGATTTGGAAAAACAGGCGAAGGAGTTGAATTATATTTGAAAGCCGAGTTGAGCGTTGAATGTTGAACGTGGAATGTGATAGACATTATCGGTAATAACTTTTTCTGCATCGAATTACACGAATTGGACGAATTTTCTTCGGGAAATTCGTGAAAATTCGATGCAAACGAGGATCGGGCCTTATTGCCGATAAGGTTAAATATCATAAGGTGATTAATGGAGCGCAAAGCCAAAATTTTCGCCACGATCGGCCCTGCCAGCCAGGACGAATCAGTCATCGAACGCCTGATCCTTTCTGGAATGAATGTGGCGCGGCTGAACTTCTCGCACGGTACCCAGGCCGAACACGCCGCGCGGACCTCGAGCCTGCGCCGCGTTTCCGAACGTTTATCTGCGCCGCTGGCGATT
>JBDRTP010000138.1:0-2241 GCA_043823965.1 Chloroflexota bacterium | reverse complement strand
CCCCCCTGTCCCCAATCTCACCTGATTCCCGGCCCCCGCGCACCCCTTCTCCCAGCGCCGATTGCCTCAGCCTCCCCGGCCGGATAGAGTCGGATATCTTGCCCAGTCAATACCTGCCAGACACGCTGAAATTCCTCATCTACCTGCCGCCTTGTTACGCTGACCATGTAGATCAGCGTTATCCTGTGCTCTATCTTTTACACGGCCAGGCTTATGCCAACGACCAGTGGGTTCGCCTCGGCGCGCCTGCGGCTGCCGACCGGTTGATCGCGGCAGGTGATGCGCCGCCGTTCATCATCGTCATGCCCTATGACCCATCCATGAAACAACCGGACAAATACGGCTTCGGCCAGGCCTTGACCGAGGATCTGCTGCCCTATGTAGATGCCCATTACCGTACCTTCTCCGGCCGCGAGCGGCGCGCCGTCGGCGGGCTTTCGCGCGGCGCGGGCTGGACCATCCATCTCGGCCTGACCCGGCCGGACTTGTTCGCTGCCTTCGGCGCGCACTCGCCGGCCGTCTTCTGGACGGATAGAGCGCGCATTGACGACTGGCTGGCGGCCATCCCGCCCGAATCCCTGCCGCGCATCTATCTCGACATCGGGGATAACGACCGTGAGCTGGAAATTGCCCTCTGGCTGGAAGAACTGCTCGATCAAGAGAATATCCCGCATGAATGGCACCTCTATCCCGGTTACCACGAGGAGTCCTACTGGCAGGCGCACGTGGAGGAGTATCTAAGGTGGTATGCGGCGGGATGGCGTTGAAAAATTGGATGACGGATACCATCCCCGGAGACGATGGAGTCCCTCTCTCGGTTGGCGGAGTCCAACGTCTCCCGAGGTTGGAATAGTTTGGCGGAGATTCAAGAGCATACACATCGGGAACATCGTCCGTGATGTCATATATGATATAATTTCCATGAGATAAGGAAACTAAAATATGACACGCTATGCCCTGAACTTACCATTCAACCTGAAACGCGAAGCGGAGGATTGGGCCTCGCGCCAGGGGGTTTCTCTAAACCAGTTCATCATGTGGTCGGTCTCGGAAAAAGTCGCTTCCCTGCGCCAGCAATTGGATGACCCCAATTTTCCGGGCATCACCTACCGGCGCGGGGCGTCGGGCTGGGTGACGCCTGTGATACGCGGAACCGGGATCCGCGTGCAAACCATTGCTGTCGCTGTGGAACAGTTGAAAGCCACGCCCGAGGAGGTCGCCGCGCAATATCCACTGGAACTGTCACAGGTGAAGGAAGCCCTGGCCTTTTACCAGGCTCACCGCGCCGAAATTGACGCCAACATCCGTTACGAAAACGAACTGGAAATCCAGCGTGTCTAAACCGCGCCTGCACCTGGATGCGGACACATCCAATGCTGCGCTGGCCGATGCTCTTCGGAAACGCGGCCATGATGTGACCCGCACCCCCAACGAGTGGATGCCGCTGGATGCGCATGATGATGTGCAATTGCTGGGCGCAACAGCGCAGGGACGCTGTATCTTCACCTTCGATGCGCGTGATTACATTTCGCTAGCGAATCGCTACCCCCACCACGGTGGGATCATTCTCTCTTCCCAACGAACTATGCCCGAACTACTCAAAGCGCTTGACACGCTCCTGTCCGAGACGGAAGCGGAAGACTGGCCGGGACAGGTACGCTGGCTGGGTGATTGGATGAAGTAAGCGAAATACGCCCCTGTCTTCTATATGCCTGAACACTTACGTATAATCTAACTTATGCCCCTCTCTCTCGAAGAAGTCGAACACATCGCTACGCTGGCGCGGCTGGAGTTGAGCGCGGAAGAAAAAACCCGCTACCGCCAGCAGCTTTCGGCCATCCTGGATTACATCCGCAAACTCCAGGAATTGGATACGACAGATATCGCCCCAACCTCCAGCGTATCGAGCGGAGGCAGTCCCATGCGCGCCGACGAGCCGCGTCCCGGCTTGAGCCGCGAGGCTTTGCTAGAGAACGCGCCGGATGTGGAGCAGGGGCAATTCAAGATACCGCCTGTATTCGAGTGACGAGAAACGAGTTTAACTTTTTACTCATTTCTCGTTACTGGTTTCTGTTGTTATGGAACTCACCGACTTTACCATCACGCAAGCCATCTCCGCCCTTCGTCACGGCGAGACTTCCAGCCGCGAGCTGACGCGCGCCTGCCTGGCGCGCATCGAGCAATTGGAGCCGTCCCTGCATGCCTTTCTATACCTTGCCGCCGATTCCGCGTTGGCACAAG
>JBDRTP010000137.1:0-16706 GCA_043823965.1 Chloroflexota bacterium | reverse complement strand
GCCCTTCCCCACCCCCGAACCCACCTCCCAGCCCACAAGCGGCGAGGGAACCGCCTACATCGTGCAGGCAGGCGATACCTGCCGAAGTATTGCCTACGCCTTTGACGTGTCTGTCGAAGACATGATCGCGCTCAACAATCTGCCCGCGGATTGCTCTACGCTCACTATCGGCCAGACGCTCGTCATCCCCGGCGCGGTATCATCCGAACCGCAAAAAGTCGAAGGCTTGCGCGGACTGCTCTCCATTACCATCTACAAAAAGCCCGATGGCGGTCAGCGCGTGGAGTATGGTCTTGTCACCAATGCCGATCCCTATCCCTATCTGTTGCTGGAAGGCGCGAACCTGGAAGCCCTGCAGGCCTACCAAAACCGTCCCATGGACGTTTGGGGAACGGCGAACTATGACCCGAACCGCGCGCCCATCCTGAAGGTGGAGCGTTACGAGATTCCCTTCCCCGACCTGCAATTCCAAATCCTGCGCGGCAGGCAAAAGATGGTCACGCTGGAAGGTCAGTCCGCCACCCTGTTCACCGCGACCGACGGCCAGACCTACGTACAATTCGCGCCCGGCGGCGGGGTGGACGGTTCCACTGTTGGCAACGAAGGCGACGAAGTCCTGCTTGAGGCGCTGGTCATCCCCGGCGAGACCTTCGGCGGCTACCCCGCCCTGCGCGTCTTCAGCGCCAGCATGGCAGTCAACCCGAAAAACGGCCAGCCGATGGAAATGCCAATTACCGCCGATCAGATTTACGCCTATGATGAAGCGGCGCTGGGTGCGAGCGTTCCTCCCACCGCCATCGAGCGAGTTGAACTGGTCTACTACATGCCCGATCCGCGCTACCTGACGGGCGAGCTCAGTCCTGACCAGCGCTACCTGCAACCCGCTTGGCTGTTCATCGGTCATTACAGCGACGGGAGCGAGTTTTTCATTCTCGTCCAGGCGCTCAAACAGGAATTTCTCCTGCCTGAGGTGGCGCCGTATACGCCACCCGGCTAAACGGCGACATGAATGTCGCATTACGTAACGCGATATTCATGTCGCCTACATCCGCAAAGACCGTCATCCAAAAGATGGCGGCCTTTTTCACGTATACTAAAGACAACATTCACGGAGGCGCATCATGATTACGGAATATTTCCGCCCGCAGACTCTCGACGAAGACCTGACGCTTCTCGCTCAACCGAACGCCGTCCCGCTTGGCGGTGGCACGCTTCTTTCTGGACTGAAAACGGATTCCGTCAAAGTGGTGGATTTGCAAGCCCTCGGCCTGAACACCCTCACCCGCAAGGGCAACGAACTGGAGATCGGCGCGATGGTCACGCTTCAGCAATTGCTCGAATCCTAGCACTGTCACGAGGCGTTGAAGACCGCCCTCAAACTCTAAGCCCCGCTAAACGTCCGCAACGCCGCGACGGTGGCAGGAACACTGGTCGCGTGCGATGGGCGCTCCACGTTTGCGACGGCGATGCTGGCGATGGATGCGAGGGTCACAGTCATCAGTGATCAGTGCCGGCGAATTCCTACCTCTTCGCCCGCGCGGACTGATTACCATCATCACGCTCCCGCTCAACGTCAAATTCGCTTTTGAATACGTCTCTCGTACCCCGTCCGACAAGCCCATCGTGTGCGCCGCGCTCGCCCAATGGACAACGGGCCGCTCGCGGCTGGCAGTTGGCGACTACGGCATTTGTCCCATGCTGGCAATGGACGGGACCGAATCCGAAGGGCTGGAAGCCGCCGCCCGCAACGCCTGTCACGAACGACGGATGAGTGAGCCTCCGCGGAATACCGCATGGAGGTCGCAGCGGCGCTGGCGAAGAGGTGTTTGAACGCAATAAATGGCTAACGTCGCGAGATGATAAAATACCAATGAACTTCAAACAAGGTTCAGGAGCAAACCATGATTACTGCATTCCGACAAAAAGTGACGGTCAAGCGAGGTGGCATCATCAACCTACGGGCAAAAACGCTAAAGGCTGGAGACACGGCGGAAGTGATCGTTTTGGCTGAGAATGGCAAGAAGAAAGCGAAAGCAAAAACCATGACCGCCGCCGGCCAGCTCGAGCGCGCTCAGCCCTGGTTTGATCGCGCCCCCGCCGAAGGCCTGTCGGCAGATTTTTCGTGACCTGGTATTTGACCCGATTTTAGAGTTCGTCAATGGAGGTCTTTTTTCGGACACGGATTGCCGAGTAGGCCTTCGGCACGGATTTAACGGAAAAACCCGGTAAATATTAAGAAAATTCGTGAGAATCCGTGTTTTCCGCCGAAGGGTCCGTGTCCAAAGATCGGCTATTATGGCTTTTGATGCGCTTCTTGCCTGAGGCAGAGTTTTGAACCTTGCGCTGGCTGCCCAACACCCCCCCAGCAGGGGTTCCGTAATGCCTGCACCAGAGCCGTCATTTAAACCATTGCCACCTTCGTCATGGCCTACAGAAACGAAAGAAGAACCTTACCAGGCACTACTCAGTATGGCCAAAGGTGATGTTAATCTCGCCGAAAGATTAATAGCGTTTGAAATCGAAAGAGAACCGACCATAGGACTCCCCGTCGTCGCCCTGGAATCGACCGTCATCACGCACGGGCTGCCGCGGCCGCAGAACCTGCAACTGGCGCGTGACATGGAGCGCGTCGTCCGCGAGAACGGCGCTATGCCGGCCACGATTGCCGTCCTGGAAGGCAAAGTAACAGTCGGGTTGACGGACTCGCAATTGGAGCAATTAGCCAATGCGGAAAACGTCCACAAGATCAGCCGCCGGGATTTTGCCACAGCCATCTTCAGGAAGGAATCCGGCGGCACGACCGTCGCCGGGACGATGTTCGCCGCGCACAAGGCTGGGATCAAGGTCTTTGCCACCGGCGGTATCGGCGGCGTGCACTCGCCCGAATCGTTCGATATCTCCACCGACCTTCCTGCGCTGGCTGATACGCCCATGATCGTGGTCTGCGCGGGGGCAAAGGCCATCTTGGATCTGCCTGCCACGCTGGAATACCTGGAAACGATGGGGGTGCCGGTCATCGGCTACCAGACTGACGAATTTCCAGCTTTCTACTCCGCCGAGAGCGGACTGCCCGTCAGCGCGCGGCTCGACACGCCCCAGGAAGTAGCGGACTTTGCAAAAGCACACTGGGAGCTTGGGCTGAAGAGCGCCGTCCTGGTCTGCCAGCCCCCGCCCGCCGCGACTGCCCTGCCCCGACAGGCTGTGGAAAGAGCCATCCATCAGGTCAGGCAGGAAGCGGCTGACAAGAACATTCACGGCCAGGCGCTTACCCCCTTCCTGCTCCAAAGGTTGGCGGAGTTGACGGACGGGGCCAGCCTGCGCGCCAACCTGGACCTGTTGCTCAACAATGCCCGCCTGGCCGCACGAATAGCATGTGCTTGCAGCACCGGCCTTCGGCAGCGAGCAATTTAAAATCGCGGCTCTTTCGGATTTGGTGGGGTCAACAACCGTTTCAGATATTAGAATTTATCCGTAATACGTGGATCTCTGATGGGACGCGGACACTCAAAGAACGAGTGCAGGCGAGCGCAGATTTACGCGGACCGAGTAGGTGCTGCGCATAAAAGCCCTTAAAATCCGCGTTTTCCGCGTTCATCCGCGTCCACTCGATTATTACGGATAATGTCTATTATTTCTGCCGGTAGGCCTTCGGCAACAATTCCTCTATCAGATGCTCCGGGACTTGAACGGCAACCACCTCCCCGCGCGCCGTGACGACACCATCCACTGAGACGGTCGCCTCGATCACCACTTTCCGGCCCTTGACTTCTTTTACCCTTCCACGCACTTCCAGTATCACGCCCAGGGGTGTGGGCTTTAGATAATCAACGCGTAAAGATGCCGTTAGAAAACGGTATGCCGGCTCGCTGTCCATGGCACGCTTCTCGTCGCGATAAGCCGCCGCAGCGGCTGTCCCGGTGCCGTGACAGTCAATCAACGAGGCGATCAGCCCGCCATACACGTAACCGGGGATGGAGGTGTGATAGGGTTCCGGCAGGAAGCGGCAGACCGACTCTTCGCCTTCCCAATAACTTTTTATTTGGTGGCCAGATGCGTTGAGCTTCCCACAGCCATAGCAATGGGCAAAATGATCCGGGTAGTAGTCTTGGAAGGCTTTTTGCTCCATGAAGGGTTCCTCTCGAATTCATTATTGAGTCTACTGCAAAAACTCTTTTTTCAACGCAAAGGCGCAAAGCCGCCAAGAATTTTAAGTTCTACTTCGAGAAAATTCCATCGCAACGCCCTTTGGCTTCGTTTTTTTGAAACAGATTTTGTTTTTCTTGGCGTCTTCGCGTCTTCGCGTTAAAAATTTTGCTTTTTGCAGTGGAGCCATTATTTTGTCGGGGTTTGGGACGGCCAACGGGTATCGGTCGGACGAGGCGTTTTGGAAGGGATCGGCGTCCAGGTGGGTGTCGGGGTTCTGGAGGAAGTCGGAGTAAGGCTCGGGGTGCGCGTGAGTGTCAACGTCGGCGACAGGCTGGGGGTCAAGGTGGGCGTCGAGGTTGGAGGTTCACCCTGGACAATGAATCCGCCGACGACTTTCCAGTCTACACCAACAAAGATTTGCACGCTGTAGTTCCCTGGCAGCCATTCCTCTATTGGTGGATTCCAATCGGTAAAACCATAGCCGCCCACTGCACCATCCCAGGGTTTGGTATCAATATTGACCAGTTTACCATCCCGATACCATAAAGCCGTCCATTGCACGCCCGGCAACATGTTGTCGTAACTGAATACGCCGTACAGGTGCCCGACCGGGTTCTGAAAAACGGTAGAGGGGTTGACCGGCTGTCCGTCCGAGATGCGATAGGCAAACTGCAAGGGGCTGAAGACCGCATCCGGGTTGGGTGTCACTGTACTCTGGAACTGGGCTTCGATGGCCGGCGGCAGGAAGGGTGTCGGAGTGAGCGTAGGTGTATCGCTGATCGCGGGTGTGAGCGTGATCGTCGGCGTCAGCGTGATGGTAGGGGTCAGTGTGATGGTTGGTGTCAGGGTGATCGTCGCCGTCCGGGAGGGAGCCGCTGTCGGAGGGAAGAAACGATAGACAGCCGGCTCGGTGTAGCGTTGCATAACAAAAGCGAATACCCCCAGCAAGATTGAAAAAAATATACTCCACCAGCCGCCCGCCACGCGCCGCTGGCGGATACGAAAGAAAGGTATGCGACGCCCCTCGCGAATGGCGCGTACTCCCAGCCAAATCCCAAGAACAAATCCGATCAGGGCAAGGACAACGGCGGTCTGGACAGCAGCGTGAACGTCAAGTTTCATAAATTCTCTTGGCGAAGCGACGCTCAAATTATAGCACACCCATTCTTGACGCCATCCACAGAACGTGCTACAGTTTCAGGCATGATGAAGCTCACTTTCCTGAAGCTCGGCGGATCGCTGATCACCGACAAAACACGCCCCTATACACCCCGCGTGGATAAACTGGCTGAACTGGCGGCTCAAATCGCCGCCGTCCGTCGCCTCGACCCGGACCTGCGTCTGGTTCTGGGACATGGCTCCGGCTCCTTCGGTCACGCCGCTGCCAGCCAAAACTGGCCGGCCAATTCAAAATGGGAGGCCGAAGATTGGAGGGGTTTCGCCGAGGTCTGGTATCAAGCCTCGGCGTTGAATCGACTGGTCATGGATGCGCTGCATAGCGCGGATGTCCCTGCCATTAGCTTCCCTCCCTCGGCTGCAAACCAGGCGAAGGATGGGACAATCGAAGACTGGTATCTTAAGCCGTTGCAAAACGCGCTCGAAGCGGGCATCCTGCCCGTGATTTTTGGTGACGTTGCCTTCGACGCGACCCTCAACGGGACTATCCTTTCCACAGAAGATTTGTTCTTTACACTCGCATACCACCTCCATCCACAGCGCATCCTCCTGGCCGGGCTGGAAAAAGGCGTCTGGGCAGACTTCCCGGCACGGAGCAAACTCGTCAATGTGATCACGCCTGAGAATTATGGTTCTTTTAGCGCGGGTATGGTTGGAGCGGCAGGCATGGACGTGACCGGCGGGATGAGGGACAAGGTCGAGCAAATGCTCCGGCTCGTGGAACAGGTTGCGGGTCTGGAAGTTCTCATCTTCTCCGGTGAAGCGCCGGATGCCGTGAAAAACGCTTTGCTGGGTATGAACACCGGCACGCTCCTCCGCCGTTGACATCCTCCGTCGTGTAGATTAGACTCATCCCACTTTGCCCATCCGCCATCTGCCATCCGCCATTCGCCATCTGCCATTTGCCCCCATGTTCTTCTCACGCCAACAACTCGAAGAAATTGAAGACCGCAGCCTTGCGCCGTATGGCATGCGCAGCAAGGACTCGAAAGGCCGCGCCTACCTGGACAATGAGCCGGATTATCGCACCGCTTTTCAGCGCGACCGTGACCGCATCATCCACACCACCGCTTTTCGCCGCCTGGAATACAAGACTCAGGTGTTCATCAACCACGAAGGCGATTACTTCCGCACCCGCCTGACACACACGCTGGAAGTGGCGCAGATTGGTCGCACCATCGCCCGTGCCCTGGGCGCGAACGAAGACTTGGTCGAGGCCATCTGCCTGGCGCACGACCTGGGTCACTCGCCTTTTGGGCATTCAGGCGAAGTCACCCTGGCCCGCCTGATGAAAGATTACGGCGGTTTCGATCACAACAAGCAATCCCTGCGCATCGTCACCGAACTTGAACAGCGTTACCCCGAGTTCCCCGGGCTAAACCTGACCTGGGAAACGCGGGAGGGCATTGTCAAGCATGAATCCGAATACGATATCTCGGATGCGCGCGACTTCAACCCTGACTTGCGCGGCAACCTGGAAACGCAGATCGCCAATGTTGCCGATGAACTGGCCTACACCACTCACGATCTCGACGACGGTCTGCGCTCGGGGATGATCACACCCCAAACGCTGAATGGCATTGCCCTCTGGGAAATCCTCGTCGAAACCTTCAAATGGCGCGCTTCCACTTTAGTGGATATGGAACGCCACCGCATGATCCGCCATCTGGTCGGGCTGGAAGTGACCGATCTGGTCGAGGCGACTGATTCGCGCCTGCGCGAAAGCGGCGTGAGATCCGCGCTGGATGTCCAGAAACTATCCCGTAATCTCATCGGATTCAGCGAAGACATGCAGCGCCGCAACCGGGAATTGAAAGACCTGTTGTATGCCAAACTCTACCGCCATTACCGTGTTGTGCGCATGCAAACCAAGGCAGAACGGATCCTCAGCGACCTTTTCAATGCTTATCACGTCGAGCCGGCCATTCTCCCCGACCATGTCCAAATGTGGATTGATAAACGCGGCCTGGAACGCACGATCTGCGATTACATCGCCGGGATGACCGACCGTTACGCGGTGGATGAACATACCAAACTCTTCGTCTCAACCGAAAAACCTTGAGTCCACTGCAAAAACTAACCGCTGAGAACGCTGAGAGCGCAGAGTTCTTCATTATTAATTTTCCGCGTGCTCTGCGGTCTCTGCGGTCTCTGCGGTAAAACTGCCTTTTTGCAGTGCAGTCAACCTTAGAAAGAGTTGAGGCCACTGAAAGAAGCACACACTGAGAATGAGCTTTTCTCAGCCGAAGGCCTACTCGGTAAGTCAAGAGCTTGAAAACCAAACACAAAGGACACAATGGCAAACGATATCTTTTTGACCGCCGAGGGCGCTGTAAAAATAAAAGCTGAACTGGAAGAGCTAAAAGGTCCGGCTCGCCAGGCGTTATCTAAACGCCTGCGCTCCGCCATCCAAATGGGCGATCTCTCAGAGAACGCTGACTATCACAAAGCCAAAGAGGACCAGAGCTTTCTCGAAGGCCGCATTCAGGAACTGGAATACATCCTGCATAATGCGATCGTCGTCGAAGAAAATTCCATCTCCAAAGACAGGGTATCTGTCGGAACGCGAGTGACTATTCAACCGGTAGGCCTTCGGGAAGAAGATTTCCCACCTGAAATTTATTATATGGTGGGCGCGAAAGAAGCCGATCCGCGCAACGGAAAGATCTCCAATGAATCCCCCATTGGCCGCGCCTTACTCGATCACCGCGTCGGCGAAGTGGTCGAGGCTGAAACACCGGGCGGAAAGATCAAGTTAAAAATCCTGAAAATCGAATAACGTACATTTCAGCCACGAATTTCACCGAGTAGGCTTTCGGCGAAGAAGCCCGACTCTCCCGAAGGCCTACTCGAAAGGGAGCCGGGCTTTTCAATATCAAGTTTTTCTACCGAGTGCGCAGCACCTACTCGGTAGGCCTACGGCACCGGCGTTGTAATCTTCGGCCAGACGGCCAATTCTAGCGTCACGCGCTCAAAGAAGCTGTTATCCGGGAGTGCGCCACGACCGTATTCAACATCCGAGATTGTCGCCAACAATTGCAGCGCGGCTGTTTCCAGCACCACCTGTTTGCCGCGCTCGACCAGGATCGGCTCGCCTTTGGCTTCCAGACGTTGGAAGGTAGCCACATCATTGAAAGCGTGTGAACTCATCAAGACCTTGGTCACAGTTTGGATATCATTTTTATCGAACATCCAAACTTCAAAGGCAGTTACTTTCTTGGGATCCCCCACGCCGATGGTTTCCGAGATGCCAATGCCACACTCGCCTAAAAATTCTCCAGAGGCAGAGTCGATGCCAAAGGAGTCGTCGTACAAGTCGTCGCCAAGTACATAGGTCGTAACAAACTGGGCGATGGGGGTCTCTTCACCTCTCCCCGTGTAATCAGTCACCTCGGCCTGCCGGCTGAGGCGGCGCGCTTGTTGAGCCGGGGCCGCTTCACCGCCGCCCCGCCCCAACATCGGGCGCAAAAACTTGAACAGCCCATAACCCACGACTGCCAAGACTATAACTCCAAAAGTGATGACCCCGTAAATCACGAGCAGATTGCCGGTGGTGGGTGTTGCTTGCGTTCCGCCGGGGGTAGGGATGACGACGCCACCTGCTGGTTGTACAATGCTCGAGAAGTTTATGATCGTGGCTGGATTTTGCTTCCCCGGGTTTCTCTGAATGGTCAACAGAACCGCAGGCCCATTAGACCCCAGCTCCTGATAGCGTTTGATGGCCAGCGCTGTGTCACCGTTTGTCCCGTAGGAGTCGATTGCCATACGCAGGTAGTCTGCTTGATAACCAACATGCAGCAAAGAGGGCGGAGCATCCTTCCACTTCACCGGCTGGATCACCCAACCCCAGATCAGTCCCAGAAGAATCCCCACCAGACCGGCAAGCACAGCTGTGACAACTGGTCTCTTAATATACTCAAGAATTTTCATCAGGCGCCTCCGATAAGTACGTAAGTTGGTACAACGATTTATTATACAGGCAATTGGCCAATAAAACAACTCATTTCCATTACTTGTTCTGTCTTTCTAATGTCGAAATGACTTGTGAGTGCACTTTTGTTAGGTTTGTAGTGACGAATTTGGTCGTTTCTTGCCCAAAACCGGCCAGAATCTAACGGCTGAAGCCGTCACTACCGAGTAGGCCTTCGGCTGAAATTACGCGTTTTCGGGGACGACATCCTCCATCAGGAAAGTTTCCTGGCAGTTCAGGCATTGCACTTCACGTTTACGCGCAGCGCCTACTCGGTTGGCAATCACCAGCATTCCCTGGCAGGTCGGGCACGGCTTCGGCAGGGGGCGCTTCCACGAGGTGAAATCACAATTCGGGTAATTGGCGCAGCCGTAGAAAATGCGCCCTTTGCGGGTTTTACGCTCGACGATATCTCCAGCGTCCTTCGGGCAGGTCACGCCGATCTTCTCCAGCCATGGCTCAGTTTGGCGACATTCCGGGAAACCGCTGCAACTGATGAATTTGCCGTAGCGCCCATAGCGGATGACCAATTCCTTGCCGCACTCCGGGCAGGCGCGGCCGATCGGCTCCGGGTCGCTCTTGGTCACCGGCATCTCGGCCTGGGCGCGCTTGACCTTTACTTCGAAGGGCGCGTAAAACTCCTGCATCACTTTGACCCACTTGACGCGGCCGGCGGCGATCTTATCCAGGTCTTCTTCCATGTGAGCGGTGAACTGCAGATCCACAATTTCCGGGAAATATTGAAACATCAGGTCGTTGACCAGGATGCCGGTCTCGGTAGGAAACAGGCGTTTCTCCTGGCGGATGACGTAGCCGCGCGCCTGAATGGTGGAGAGAATCGGCGCGTAGGTGGACGGGCGGCCAATGCCATTCTCTTCGAGAGTTTGTACCAGGCTGGCCTCGCTATAGCGTGGCGGCGGTTGCGTGAAGTGCTGCTCCGGGATCAGGCGGACGAGGTCTTGCTTCTGGCCCTCGGCAATCGAGGCCGGGATGCGGACATTCATCTCGTCTTCTTCCTCGGTCTTTTTATCCTCATCTTTGGCTTCCTCGTAGACGACCAGGAATCCAGGGAACTTTACGGAGGAACCGGCGGCGCGCAGCGTGTACACAGGGCCGGACCCTTTACCTGTCACCTCCACTGAGAGCGTATCGTACAGCGCGGCTTCCATCTGCGAAGCGACGAAGCGCTGCCAGATGAGTTGGTACAGTTTGAACATCGCCGGTTCGAGGAACGGTTTGACCTTTTCCGGGTCGCGCAGCACCGAGGTCGGGCGGATGGCCTCGTGGGCCTCCTGCGCCCCGACGGCGCGCGTCTTGTATTCGGGCGGGGCGGCGGGCAGGAAATCGTTTCCGTAGCGCTGGGCGATATATGTCCGCGCCTCATTGCGCGCCACCTCGGCGATGTTGATCGAATCGGTACGCATGTAGGTGATCAAGCCGGACGTGCCTCCATCGCCCACGTCCACACCTTCGTAGAGACCCTGCGCCAGACCCATCGTCCGCTTGGCGGTGAAGCCTAGTTTACGAGAAGCTTCCTGTTGAAGCGTGGAAGTAATGAACGGAGCGGAAGGCTTGCGCCGCCGCTCGCCGCGTTTGACGCGTGAAACGACGTAATCGGCCTTCTCCATATCCACCAGGATCGGCTTGACAATCTCTTCGCTGCCCAGTTCGGGGTCTTTCTCGTCAATCTTCACCAGCTTGGTGATGAAGGTCTGCTTCTCGCCCTGTGACAACGAATGCTCCGCCGTACACAATTCCGCGCCGATGGACCAGTATTCCATCGCTATGAAGGCATCAATCTCACGCTCGCGCTCGACGATCAGCCGCAGCGCCACGGATTGCACGCGTCCCGCTGAAAGCCGCGAGCGGACTTTTTCCCACAGGATCGGGCTAATGCTATAACCGACCAGGCGGTCGAGCACACGCCGGGCCTGCTGCGCATTGACCAGATCCATGTTGATATCGCGCGGATGCGAGAAGGCTTCGTTGATCGCGCCTTCGGTGATTTCATGGAAAACGACGCGATGTGCCAGCTTGTGGTCAATGGCAGCCGCTTCGATCAAATGCCAGGCAATGGCCTCACCTTCGCGATCCGGGTCGGTGGCCAGGTAAATTTCAGCGGCGCCCTTCGCCAGTTGCTTTAATTCTTTAACGACCGGCTTTTTCTCATTCGGGACGCGATACTTAGGGGCAAAGTTGTTTTCCACATCAACGGATAGCTGCGAACGCAGGAGATCGCGCACGTGCCCAACCGAAGCGCGGACGGTGTACCCCTTGCCGAGAAAGCGGCCAACCGTCCTGGCTTTGGCCGGTGATTCGACAATGACCAGCTTGCCGCTGCGCGAGGCGCCCTTTTCCCGATGCGCAGCACCCTTCGATAAACTCAGGGCATCGCCTACTCGGTAGGCCTTCGGCGGCGGCGTCATCCCCTCGTGAGCGGGCGTCTTGCCAATGCGATACACAGCCGTGCTGCACTCGGCGCAGGTCCCGCGCGTGACCGCTGCACCCGCCGCGTTGAAAGTCGGCTGGGGATCCTGAATCTCGCGTTTCGTCCTACATTTCATGCAATAAGCTTCCATATTAAGTGTAATGTTCCTTATCCGAGTTTTTTAAACTTTCCACGACTTTGCGCACCTGCTGGGCTTGCTCCTTATGACAGACCAGCAGCACGTCTCCAGCATCCACGATGATGAAATCCGAGACGCCAATCGTTACAAACAATTTTCCATCCCGGTTAGCATAGACAAGTGTGTTACGGGTTTCTAACGCCATGTGTTGTGCGCCGAAGACGATATTTCCTTCTTTATCAGGAGTTAAGACATCAAAGAGCGAATCCCACGAACCGACATCGCTCCACTCCAAGCCTTCAGCCGGCAGCACGGCCACTCGCCCGGCGCGCTCCATCACACCATAGTCAATTGTCTCTGGCACCAAGCCGGGCCAGACAGATTGCAGCACACTCTTCTGGGAAGATGTTCCCCAGGCAGTGGCAATCTTGTCGAGGCCAGACTTCAGCTCCGGCATTTGACGGGTAAATTCTTCCAGTATGCGCTCGACGCGCCAGATGAACATTCCGGAGTTCCAGGAATGATCGCCGCGCGCGAGCATCTCATTGGCTTGGGCTTCATCTGGTTTTTCCGTGAAGCGCAGGACACGATAGGCTGGATAAGAAAACTGTTCAGGCAGCCGCTCGCCGCGCTGGATGTACCCGTAGCCGGTGGCCGGATTGGTCGGCGTGATACCCAATGTGACCAGATAATCTTTCTGTGCCACGTCTACCGCGGCGCGCAGGATCAGGTGGAATAAATCCCGGTTGCGAATGAAATGGTCAGATGGCAGGACGGCCATCACCGCTTCCGGGTCGCGCTTTTGCAGGACGACCGCCGCCAGACCGACGACAGAGGCGGTGCCGCGCGGCTCCGCTTCGAGCAAGAAGTTTTCTACAGGAATTTGGGGGGCCTGGCGCATGAGTTCATCCGCCTGCGCGGCTGCGGTCACCACCAGGATGCGCTCGAACGGGATAAACCCCTCCAGGCGATCAAAAGTAGACTGGAAGAGGCTGCGCTCCGCCAAAAATGGCAATGTGTGCTTCGGGTGTTTCTTGCGCGAGACCGGCCACAGGCGAGTACCGCTGCCTCCGGCCATGATGACTGCGTAAGTGTGGTTCATCAAATCAGGCATGGTATTCCGCTTGTTCTTCCCGAAGAGCAACGTAATTCATCCCGCCGACCTGGCGCACGAAGCCTTTGAGTTCCATCATCACCAGCGTGGCAGAAACGCGTTCGATTGGCAAGCCAGTCTGGTTACGGATTTCATCCACGTGCATGGGTTCGTGAGCCAACACGTTTAGTACTTTCATTTCTACCTCATCGGCAGGCAGAACTTTCCGCACCAGGCGCTGCTCGCTGACACGCGTCAGATTCAGTGCTTCGAGCACATCACGGGCGGAGAGCAGCGGCCGGGCGCCATCTTGGATAAGCCGGTTCGTACCCTTGCTTTGGGGGGCCAGGATATTCCCCGGCACTGCAAAGACTTCGCGCCCCTGGTCAACCGCGAATTGAGCGGTGATCAACGCTCCGCTGGTTTCACCGGCTTCGACCACCACCACCGCCAGCGAAAGCCCGGAGATGATGCGGTTGCGGGGCGGGAAGTTGGCGCCCTCCGGCGGCGTGCCGGGCGCGTAATCACTGAGCAGCGCGCCGTTTGCCAGGATTTGTTCGGCCAGGACGCGATGCTCAGGCGGATAGATGCGATCCACACCATTGCCCATGACAGCCAACGTGCGGCCTCCGGCTTTCAGCGCGGCTTGGTGGGAAATGGCGTCCACGCCGCGCGCCAGGCCGCTGACTACGGTCACGCCGTTCTGCGCCAGATAGGAGGCCAGCTCCTCAGTCACTTGACGACCATAGGCTGTGACCCGTCGTGTGCCGACCACGGCCACCGCCCAGGAATCTTCGGTTGTCAATTCGCCGCGCAGGTAAAGAATGGGCGGCGGCTGGTCAATTTCCTTCAGTCGTGATGGGTAAGCCTCATCCTCCCACGTCAGCACCTGAATACCTTGCGCGGCAATTTGCTCCATAAAGCGATCCAGGTCCACGCTGGCGCGCGCCTGGATGACGCGTTCGGCAATTTTCTGGCTCAAGCCCGCGGCTTGTAAGGCGTCCAACGGCGCCTGCCAGGCCAGCGACAGGTCGCCGAAGTGTTCACGCAGCGCCTGCAGACGCACCGCGCCGATGCCCTTGATCAGATTGAAGCCCACCCAGTAACGTTTGTCGTTCATCTTTCGTTGGATTGCGACGCCTCTGTCGTCGCGCACTATTCGAAGTCAGGAGACTTCGGATTCCTCCAGTATTGCGACGCCTCTGTCGTCGCGCACTATCCGAAGTCAGGAGACTTCGGATTCCTCGATTAAGCCGGGAAGCAGGTGAACGCGCATCCTTTTTCGCGGCAGGTCAACATCCAGCACGACTTCGGAAATGGCCGGGAGCAGAAGCTCACTTGCGTCGGCACGTTTCACCACGTAGACGTCATTTGCGCCGGTTTTCAGGATTTCGGTCAGTTCACCCAGTTCCTGCCCACTCTCGTCTACCACGCTCAGACCAAGCATTTGATGATGGTAGGTGACTGCCCTACCATGCTGGTAATCCTTCCCCTCTTCCAATGAAGGACGATCCACGGCAGGCATGTATAGCATTTGATTACGAAAATATCCCACCTGCTCTGGCGCAGTGATTCCTTCAAAAGTGAGTAACAGCCCCTTGTTATGCATCCGGTGACGCTGGATGGTTAGCGGCTGATGCGCCTCGCCGGCAAAGACGACCGTATTCGGGAGCAGAGGCTCGGGGAAATCATTGTAGACTTCCACCAAGGCTTCACCAGCCAAGCCATGCGGCCGGCGAATTTTCCCCACCACTAAGAGGACGGGCTCGCCAGCAGAGCGTTCAATGGCGCCGAACATACGGAAAGGGCTAGGGTTCGACAACATCCAGCGCAACCTGCAAGCCCTCGCGCTCGGCGGCCACGCGTAACAATGTACGCATGGCATTTGCCACGCGACCATTCTTACCAATCACACGGCCCATATCGTCTTTGGCGACTTGCAGTTCCAGCGTGACGCGACTGCCGTGCCGGTACTCGCGCACGTCCACTGCATTCGGGTGTTCGACCAGAGAGCGAGCGATGTATTCCGTTAGAGGTTTCATTATGGTTCTGGATTCTAGCGGCGGGTCTTCGGGTTTTCAATTCGGGCGGCAAACGCTTTTTCGGCCTCTTCAAGCAGCGCCGCGCTGTTCTCGCCAGCCTTGAAACGGGCAAAACGGTCAAGTACACCTGTGGTCGTGAAAAGTTGAGCCACAGACTCGGTCGGCTGAGCGCCTTTGCTCATCCAGTCATAAACACGGTCTTCTTTAACTTTTATTGTCGCCGGTTCAGTGCGCGGGTTGTAGTAGCCTAAAATTTCCAGGAAACGACCATCGCGCGGGCTTTCCTTGTCCGCGACGACAATGCGATAGCTTGGCTGACCCTTTAAACCGGTACGGCGTAAGCGAATACGAACCATCGGTAAAATCTCCTTCCCGATCCATCTGCTAACCGAACAGGCGTGATAATCCACGCCCGCCAGTTTTTTGTAAGGTTGTAAAGAGACGCTGCATCTCTCGGAACTGCTTCATCAGGCGGTTCACTTCCTGGACCTGGGTGCCTGATCCGCTTGCGATGCGCCTGCGGCGTCTGGCGTTCAGGATTTCGGGATCGCGCCGCTCCTCGACCGTCATCGAGTTGATGATTGCCTCGGTCGTCTTGAACTGCCGCTCCACATCTTGAGGAGACACATTGCGCGCCGCCTGTCCCATGCTACCGGGCAGCATCTCCAGCATCTGGCTCATCGGGCCCATTTTCTTCGACGAGCGCAGCATCTCGGCCAGGTCTTCCAACGTGAACTCTCCCGAGGATAGCTTTTTGGCCTGTTCCTGGGCTGCCTTCTCATCGAAGGCGGCTTCAGCCTTTTCGATCAGGCCGAGCACATCGCCCATGCCCAGGATGCGGGAAGCCAGACGCTCTGGATTATACACCTCCAAGGCGTCCAGTTTCTCACCTGTGCCGAGGAATTTGATCGGCACACCCGTAACAGAACGGATCGAGATCGCTGCGCCGCCGCGTGCATCTCCGTCCATTTTTGCCAGGATCAAACCAGTCAATGGGACGGCATCCCGGAAACCTTCGGCCACGTGCAAGGCTTCCTGCCCGATCATTGCATCCACAACGAGCAATGTCTCCGCGGGCGGGACTTTCGCGACGATAGCCCGCAGCTCGTTCATCAGATCGTCATCCAACTGTGAACGGCCGGCCGTATCCACGATCACCACGCCAAAACCGCCGTTTATCGCCTTGGCAACTGCCCTGGCAGCCAGATCGGGCGGCTTGACGCCACTTTCGGTGTGAACTGGAACATCCAGGCGCTCACCCAGGGTCTGCAATTGCTGGATAGCCGCTGGCCGGTACGGGTCGCCAGCGACCAGCATGACCCGTTCCCCGTGCGAGCGCAACAATTGGGCTAATTTCCCGGCCGCGGTAGTTTTGCCCGATCCTTGCAGACCGACCAGCAGGAGCAGGCGCGGGCGCGGCCCACTCAGGTTCAGCGGCGCGGGTTCGCCCAGGGTGGCGATCAGCTCCTCGTTGACGATTTTAACGACCTGTTGGCCCGGATTGAGCGCCTTCGAGACCTCTGCACCGACTGCCCGTTCGCGCACACGGGCGACGAATTCCTTGACCACACTGTAATGGACATCCGCCTCCAGCAAGGCCAGGCGGACTTCGCGCATCGCCGCATCCACGTCCGCAACGGAGAGTTTTCCGCGTCGCCGCAACTGGTCAAAAACCTGGTTCAGCCGTCCTGTCAGTGTCTCAAACACGTGCT
>JBDRTP010000136.1:0-2032 GCA_043823965.1 Chloroflexota bacterium | reverse complement strand
TAATCAATCACCCCGGCGGCGACCAGTTGCGGGCCGATGTTTCCGAACCTCGCCGGGAGTTGGTAACCATCGGGCGGATTGATCTCGTCAGCCAGTGCATCTATATACTGTGACTGGCTTTGCTCCGCAGCCGCCATTTCTCGATGCACCGAATACCTGCCGACGCCAAATCCGCCAAACGATCCGGCCAGGAATGCGACCAGGGTGATGATGAGCCAGTATTTTTGCAGATTGAGGGAGAACCTGCGGCGGGGCTGGACGGGTTCCTCTTGTTGTGACAGTTCGTCTTCAGGATCACTGTCAATGGTCAAATTGCTGGGTTGTATGGTCATAGTCAAATCTCCCAAGGTGCTTTACGAAGAATGGTGGATGATCTGGATAACGATGCTGTATCCAATGATCAGGACGAGCAGGGCAATCACGATGATCGTCCAGGCTGTTTCCCGGAACCGCTTGCGGGCTTCGGGTGAATTATGCGCCTCACCCCGGGCAGGTGAATGTGGTCGAGGGCGGCTCATGGGCGTGAAGGCGCGGGCGGGGCAGCCAGCGCGACCATCTGCGGGTCGAGGTCAAAGGCGGTGACATGCGCCGCGCCCAGCGAGAGCAGGATCTCGATCCCCATACCGCGCCCGCAGCCAACCTCGAGCACACGCTTCCCGGCGAGTGAACCGCGCCGGCCGATCAGTAAAGGTGTCTCAAGCCACGATTGCGAGGCCGCACGAACCGGATTGTTCATCAGAGCGAATTCGAGCGAGTTCAGTTTCATCGGGTTGACCAGTTATCGCGGCGGCCAGTTTTTCGTCAGGTCTTCGAGTTACTGCCGGCCGGATGACATCGGCGGGGTGACGGTCGGCGACAGCCGGGGAAGAAAGGCGGGCGTGCGGGCAGCGTAGCACGCGTAGGCCTCGCCAAACTCGGCCACCGACTCGCGTTCCTCGCGCCGTGCCAGCCGGGTGTACATGAGTACCAGGATGGGGAACATGAGCAAGGTGGGCAGAGTCGGCCACTGGAGCAGAAAGCCGAGCATGATCAAGATAAAGCCGGCGTATTGCGGATGGCGCACGAAAGAGTAGGGGCCGGCGGTGGCGACCTGATGCGACCGCTGGGCTTGAAACAGCACCTTCCAGGCGGCGCTGAGCAGGATGAAGCCGCTCGCGATCAGGCCGTTGCTGAATAGATGGATCGGGCTGAGATGAGGGTCGCCCTTCCAGCCGACCAGCGTTTGCAGGAGATGCCCGCTGGCATGTGCCAGCGGGTCAAGCGCCGGGTAGCGGTTGCCGAGCCAGCCGGAGAGCAAGTAGATCGTCAGCGGGAAGCCGTACATCTCGGTGAACAGCGCCACCAGGAATGCGGAAAACGCGCCGAACGAACGCCAGTCGCGGCGGGTGCGCGGCCGAGCGAAACTGAAGGCGAAGAGCATGAACACCGCCGCGTTGATGACGACGGCCGGCCAGAGACCGTAGGCGGGAGTGGCCTCGCTATTCATGCTGGCATCACTCCACAATCAACTTGCCGCGCAGCATGCCCATCTGGCACTGAAACTCGAACTCACCGGCCTTGTCGGGGATAAGCACCATCTCTGAGCACGAGGCCGACTCCGTGCGGACGAAGTTCAGGCGCACAGGCTTGCCCTTTTCGACGACGATCACATCCGGGGTGTAGCCGCCTTTGACCAGCACCATGGCTTCCTGATACCCGCCGCCGATCACCTGCACTTCCTGCCCGTGAACCGCTGCCGGGGCGCTCTGGCAGGCCGTCAACAGGATGGCAAACCCCAAAACCAACATCGAGAATAATTGGCGCATTCAGCCTCCACCTATGGATTGGATTTGAGTGCGTGCCCGCTCAGGTAGCCGAGAAAGCCCGGCACGAGCGGCAGCACACACGGTGAGAAGAACGACAGCAGCCCAGCGAGAATGGCAGTCAAATACGAGGGGACGCCGCCGCTGAAAAAGAATACATCCAGATAAAGATTGTTCCTGAACGCCCAGATGGCGATCAGCGACATCCAGTTCGTCAGCAGCAGGATGCC
>JBDRTP010000135.1:0-4677 GCA_043823965.1 Chloroflexota bacterium | reverse complement strand
GCTGTCCGGTCGCGACCGATCGCTGTTACGTGGAGGAGCCACCCTATGAGGAGTTGGTACCGGGTCACTTCGTGGCGTGTCACTACGCCGACCAAAACTTGAAGTAGACATATCTTTGGAGAGGTTAGAAAAAACGTAGCTACACCGATTTCCCTGGGAGATTTTTGGGGCCTCAAAATTGGCAAGTATTCCTGGCGGCATCGTCGATCGAGAAAGCCCCAGATATGGGCTCCCGCGCACGATTTCGCCTGGGTTATCCAGATGTGACGGCTCTCAACGGTCAATTTCGATGGCATCCACTACAGAATATTTGCCAGGCGTTAACACTCCAGGGAAATCGGTGTGTCAGGTCGTGACTGGCCTTCGGGTCTATTTTATGCATGGCCAATCTAACAACAGCACCTCCGCCAGCAGGCGGGCGTTGACGTTCTTCTCCAGCCGGTCAAGCGCCCGTTCTAAATCTGTGACCACGCGGCGCGCCTCGGGCAGCGATAAGCGCGCCGCAAGAGCTTCTATCTCATCTGTGCGATCAATGTTGACGAGTGGGGTATCCGCTTGGGCGGCGCGCAGCATCACGTCCCGCCAATAGGTCAGCCAGACGAGCAGGACATTCCGAAAGGCATCCTTATCTTTCCCCAGCGACTCGGCGTAGGTGAAACGCGCGCGGCGGCTGAAAGTCCCCTTTAGGGAGTTGGCGGCGAGCAATTTTTGCAGGTCGTCCAGGCGGACCTGGCGGAAAGCGAGCGCGGCCGGGTTGGATTGCAGCCTCAGGGCGTAGCCGGGACGCCCGCCGGAGAGATGCGCCAGCAGGCAGGCTTGGGCTTCTTCCGCGCCGCGTTCCTGCCGAGTAGGCGTTGCCCTGAGTTTACCGAAGGGTGCTGCGCACAAATAAGCCTGTACGCTTTCGATGGAGGGTGGCCTCAAGCGCATCACCTCGCAGCGCGAGACGATGGTCGGCAGCAACTGCTCGGCGTTGTCGGCGGTCAGGAGCAGGATAACCTGCGCGGGGGCTTCTTCGAGGGTCTTGAGCAGTGCGTTGGCCGCGTTGGGGTTCGCCTCTTGAAAGCGCAGGAAAAGAGCGACGCGGTATTTCCCCTGGTAAGGCGCCAGCGACAGGCTGTGTTGCAGCTCACGGATTTGCTCTACTTTAAGAACGCCGCCCTCTTTCTCGGCCTGCACGACCGTCAGGTCCGGGTATTGCATGGCTTCGATTTGCTTGCAGGTGCGGCATTTCCGGCACGCGTCGCCCGGCGCAGGCGGCTGGGGGCAATTCAAAGCCTGAGCGAAGCGTAAAGCCAGGCTGCGGCGGCCCAGGCCGGGAGGTCCGGTGAAGAGGTAGGCATGGCGCGCCGCATCGCGCGCGATATGCTGACGCAGCATGTCTACGGCCCATTCGTGTCCCAGTAGTTCCCAGTTATCAGTCATCAGTGGTCAGTCATCAGTCATCAGTCATCAGTCATCAGTTATCAGTTATCAGTTATCAGTTATCAGTTATCAGTCATCAGTCATCAGTCATCAGTCATCAGTTATCTGTCGTCCGTGGTTTGTGGTCATTCCTCGCCGGCGCGCAAGCGCAAATAGGACTCGTATCGTTCCTGGCGTACACGACCATCGGCGACCGCAGCGCGTACGGCGCAGCCCGGCTCGTGGCTGTGGGTGCAATCATTGAACTGGCACTGCTGCACGAGGGGGGCTATTTCCGGGAAATAGCCGTCCAGTTCTTCCGGCTCGGTATCCCACAGCGCCAGCGAGCGCATACCGGGCGTATCAGCCACGTAGCCGCCGCCTTCGAGCGGGAAAAGCTGGCGGACGTTGGTGGTGTGCCGGCCTTTGTTGATCGCCGCGCTGACCTCGCGCACGGCCAGGCCCAGACCAGGTTGGATGGCGTTGAGCAGGCTGGACTTACCCACACCGCTCGGCCCGGCCAGTGCGGACACTTTGCCCCTCAGTTGCGCCCGCAGAAGCTCCACACCCTCGCTGCTCTTGACCGAAGCATAAATGACCGGGTAGCCAAGCGACGGGTAGTAGCCGAACAGCGCCTCGGCCTGATCGAGACCGACCAGGTCAATCTTGTTGGCAACGATGATGGCCGGGATGCCCTGCTTCTCGGCGATGACCAGGAAACGGTCGAGCATACGCATGTGCGGGTTGGGATTGGCGCAGGCGAAGACGAAGACGGCCTGGTCGGGGTTGGCCAGGATGACTTGCTGGTAGACGCCCTTGGGCCGCGGGTCGAGCCGGATGAGGGCCTGGCTGCGCGCTTCGACCGACTCGATCATCCCCGTCCCGTCTGCAAGACGTGCCACCTGCACGCGGTCGCCGACGGCGGCAAGGTCGCCACGGCGGGGACCCTGCTTGAGGCGGCCGCGCAGTTGACAGGTCAAGACAGCGCCAGCGGTCTGAACGCTGAAAAAACCCGATTGGGCGCGGATGATGAGGCCAGGTTCGGAGGTTGTCTGCGGCATTCCTAAGGTGGAGGCGTTGTCTCGCCTTGAGGGGTGGGCGGGCGAATCACACCGATGGACGATTCCCACCAGTACACGCTTTGCGGCCTGCCGGAAAAATAGATCTCCACGATGCGCCTGAAGATGGGTGCCGCGTATTCGGAGCCTTCGCCCTTGTTCTCGACCAGGACCACAATGGCAATATCCGGCTTATCCAGGCGGTCCGCCAGCGTGTAACCCGCGAACCAGGCATGTGGGTAATCCGGGATGCCCGATTCAGCCGTACCGGTCTTCCCGGCGATCGGGATGGTCAGGCCGCTAAAGCGGGTATAGGCCGTCCCGCGCCGGTTTTCCACCACGCTGCGCATGGCGGCTTGAATGACTTGTAGATTCTCCGGCGTGAGCGGCAAGACACCCTGCGCCTCGGGCTTGAAGGCCAGTAAAGCGTCGCCGCTGACAGGTTGGATTTTCTCGACGATCTGCGGGCGGTAGAGTGTGCCGCCATTGCCGAGGGCTGCGATGAAAGCGGCTGCCTGGAGCGGGGTGACTCTGACGTCACTCTGGCCAATGGCGATGCTGGTCGCCTGAACGCCATCCCCAGCATTCGGGATCTGACCTGTGACCTCAGCAACCTGCTGGATGCCGGTGGCCTGTCCCAGGCCAAAACTGCGCGCCATATCGGAAATGGCATTGCCTTTCCCCAAGGTGAAGAGGTTCAGGCCGATGTGCATGAACCAGGGGTTGCACGAACGCATCAATCCTTCGGGCAGGGTCAACAATCCGCTGGGCTGAGTCTTACACTGTTCCAAGGTTGGATCTTCTTTCAATTCGTCCTGGCAGCGATCCCAGGTCCAGTCGTGCAGGATGTGGGTAGGGCCGAGTTCGGTAAAATCGTACTGGCAATCGTAAGTTGATTGGGGCGTGAACACACCGCTTTCCAGGGCGGCGGCCATTGTGATGATCTTGAATACCGAGCCGAGCGGGTATTGCCCTTGCGCAGCGCGATTGTAGAGCGGCTGGGCCGGGTTGTTGATCATATTGGACAAGTTAATATTGTTGTAATTTTTCGGGTCAAACAGGTTGGCGTCCAAGCCCGGCTCTGAGACCATTGCCAGGACGCGGCCGGTATCGCGTTCGAGTACCACGATGGCGCCGGGAAAACCATCCATGGCCTGCTGGGCCTGAGCCTGCAGGTCTCTATCTATGGTCAGGTAGATCGAGGCGGCCGGCTTGGATTCAGTCTGAGCAATTGGATTACCGATGTTTCCATTGGCATCCACGAGATATAACCTGGCTTCGTTCTTGCCGGCCAGGTATGGCTCGCCCCATTTTTCAATCCCGTTTTTTCCGACTCGCTCGCCGCCGCTGTATCCTTTGCGGCGGTAGGTTTCCAGCTCTTCCGGGAAGATGGCCTGTGTATACCCAACTGCCTGCGAGGCAGTGAAGTAGTAGCGGGAGGTATAGGGGTTCATCTGCAGGCCGCTGAAGGCTGAGAGCGCAGCGAAACGGTTATCCACTGCTTCCTGGCTGGCCTCGCCGATCGGGACGTATAAACCTGAGGGGTAATTTTCGTAGGCGTAGCGGATAACTTCCGGGCGTACGCCGGTCAGCCGCCATAGCTCAGTAAAGAGGGATTCTTCAAACTCAGGGGGAACTCCGCCGGCAATCAGGCCCAGCGCCACGGCTTTCGTTTGAGTGACAAGGGCTTTGTTGTTGCGGTCATAGATATCACCGCGCGCCGGGATTTTATAGTCACTCAGCAGTCTGTTGCCGCCCGTCAATTCCGGCAGGATCAAACTGTCGTCCCACTGGATGCGCCAGGCGCCTGCCTCCAGGCTGAAGTGGGCGGTCATCTCGCGCTGGATGTCGCCGAACAAGCTGGAGCGATAGATAACGCGGAAAGCAGCCTGCGCGTTGCCGGGATTGGTCAGCGTGGAAAGGATGCTGTATTCCATTTCACTTACGCTCATGGCTGTCAGGGCATTCTTGTAGCGTTGGGTGAAATCCTCTTCCGAGAGACTATCCTGGATGGCCTGGTTCAACATGCGGTACATCCTGGCGAAGTCTTCGATCATCTGGGCATCCAGGTAAGCGCGCATGGCGGCTTCTACGCTGGGCATTCGCGTAGTAACGATTTGCGGCGTGGGTATGGACGGGGGATTCCCATTGCCGACACCGCCGCGGGCGCAAGCAGCCAACAGAGAAATGACCAGGATGAGATTCAACCAGCGGA
>JBDRTP010000134.1:0-9711 GCA_043823965.1 Chloroflexota bacterium | reverse complement strand
TCTGTTGCTACCGTCATCTGGGTGTTCCTAATAATGGAATGCTGTTCCGTTTTGTTTAGTATACACAATTCCACTATGGCTGTCAAGCTGGTGATACCCACAAGTGGAGTAGCGAGCCCCATCAACCTGTGGTATGAATTTTTTTGACGAATAAACCACCCATGGGATTGAGCCATGTTGACTATAGCACTCAGCGAAGTCCTTGCCAAGATGCCTGTTGCGGAATTGGACAAAACCATTGTTGAATTTCTTGAACCGATGAGCCAGGAGTGGCCGGAATAAACGACCCGTCGCTTTGGCAAAAGAACAAAACCTTTCTTGGCTTCCGGTAACTTGTTGAGTTTGCTGATAAACAACATGCCATGGCGGCAGGTCGTGTGGCATCAATACCACGGGGAACCTGTTCGGACAAGCCAGCGTAAACCATTGAACACTTCTTGCAAACCATAATAAGCAATTTGTCAATCTGAAATTATGATGCCTGACACTACATAAATTGTCAGCCATGTTTTAGACTCGAAATAGTTCTGGAGGTGTGCTATGGCGGAACGAGTTTGGGAAGTGAGCAAGGTTTGTTACTGTGAGCATGCCAACCGCGAAGTCGCCTTGGAGACGCAAGTGGTCTATCCGATTGATTTCCTACCCGATCAGCCGCCGAGAGTCACAGCCCGCCGCTGCTCGCATGGGATGATCTGCCAGCAGGCCTTCGGCAACCAGTTTGCTCAACCGGCGTGCATCTGGGCCGGCACGAATCCAGATTACGATCCTTTTCGTCAGTAAGCCATAACGGGCAACCCTCCTCCTCTTCTAGCGCCCGTTTATTGGTAGTTTCATCTCCTCCTTCTGAGTTGGTTTGGCTGACCCCGCGAATGCTCGCGGGGTCAGCTAATTGAATTGCCCTCATCCCTGACCCCTCTCCCTTAGAGAGAGGGGAAGGGAGGAGAGAACCAAAGAAGACGGCTCTCAACGAGCCGTCTTTTTGTTGGGATTTCTTTTGGAAGGTCAGGCGACCTCGATGACCGCGCCAGCTTCCTCGAGCTTTTTCTTGGCCTCTGCCGCGGCTTCCTTGCCGACCGCCGAGAGCACCTTGCCGCCGACAGTCTCGGAGAGGTCCTTAGCTTCCTTCAGACCGAGGCTGGTCAACTGGCGGATGACCTTGATGACCTCGATCTTCTTGGGGCCGGTATCCTTGATGACTACGTCGAACTCGGTCTTTTCCTCGACAGCTTCAGCGACTGCCGGAGCAGCTGCCATGCCAGCCATCGCCACGGGAGCTGCGGCGGAAACACCCCATTTTTCTTCCAGTTTTTTGACCAGGTCAGCAGCTTCGAGCACGCTCAACTCGCTCAGTTGCTCGACCAGTTTTTCTAAATCAGCCATTTTAAAACTCCTTCAAATTTGCTTTGTTTATTTTTCGGTACGACTTTCGTCGTCTGACGGCAATCGCCGTCGAGTATGTTACGCCGCGACGGGCATGGCGGTCTTCTCAGAATAAGCTTTGAGCACAGAAGCCACCTGGCGACCAGGTTCAGCCAACGTGCGGACAAGTTTGCTGGCGGGGGCCAGCAAGGTACCCAGCAGTTGACTGCGCAGCACAGGCAGCGGCGGCAAATCGGCCAGCGCCTTGACTTCCGCAGCGGAAAGGGGCTGGGCGCCCAGGTATCCGCCTTTGACCTTGATGGCATCCATGTTCTTGATGACAGCCGCGAGTGACTTGGCGACCGCCGGGGCATTTGAGAAGGCAAAGCCCATCGCCGTGCTATTTTCAAGGTAATCAGCCGGAATGGACATGCCGCTTTTCTCGAGGGCAAGCCTTGCCAGCGTGTTCTTAACCACGTGGAATTCGCCGCCAGCCTCGCGCAGCCTGGCTCGGATAGCGTCCAGGTCTTTCATTTTTGCGCCGGTATATTCAACCAGGATGACGGCCTGGCTTTGACCGAGCCATTCCGTGTATTTGGCCAGGATGGTCTCTTTTTGTTGCTTAGAAATGGCCAAAGAATTTCACCTCCTTTCTATGTAAAAAGTCTTTGCCCGAGAACCAGGCAAAGACTTTTCTCCCTGAAGGGATTCCCCCGAAGGCCTACTCGGCAAAATGGGGCGGTAATTTACCGTAAGTCTTCACCTGAGCAGGAGATTAAGTCCCGAGCGAAGGGCTGAGCATGCCTGCACCCCTTTGGGGTGACGAAGCCCGTAGTCGAGGAACACCTGCTGTCTTCGGCGAAGGAATGAACTGTCTCGGGCGCGGGTATCTCTACTCGCTCACATCCATTGATTGGGCCTGCAAGGCGTCAATCTTGATGCCAGGTCCCATCGTTGTGGCTATAGTAATACGCTTGATATAGTTGCCCTTGGCGGCCGCCGGACGGGCTTTCTTGAGTGCATCCATCAGGGCGGAGAAGTTCTCGTATAGTTTCTGCTCATCGAACGAGGCTTTACCGATCGGGACGTGGATGTTGGCGGTCTTATCCAAACGGAACTCGACGCGACCAGCCTTGGCCTCGGTGACAGCCCGACCCATATCCTGGGGGTTGACGACCGTTCCAGCTTTGGGGTTGGGCATCAGGCCGCGCGGACCGAGGACGCGACCGAGTTTACCGACCTTGCCCATCATCTCCGGCGTTGCGATGGCGACGTCAAAATCAGTCCAACCAGCCTGAACTTTGTTGATCGTTTCGTCATCGTCTGCAACGAAGTCCGCGCCGGCATTGCGAGCCAGGGTGGCGCCTTCGCCTGCGGCGAAGACCAGAACGCGCACGACCTTGCCCAGTCCATGCGGCAAGACCATTACATCCCGCACCTGCTGGTCAGCCTGGCGCGGGTCGAGACCCATGCGCATGTGGACTTCAACAGTCGCGTCGAACTTGGTGTACGAAGTCTCTTTCGCCAGGGCAATCGCCTGACGTGGTGGGTAGTTATTATTCAAGTCAACTTGGGCCATGGCGGCCAAATATTTCTTTCCGTGTTTCGACATGCTTTCTCCTTTGTGGTGCAAGCGGGCCGGGATAGGCCCTCCCACCGAGTAGGCGCTGCGCACAGGTCTAGCCTTCGATTGTAATACCCATGCTGCGGGCGGTGCCTTCGATCTGGCGCATCGCGCCTTCCAAATCATTGGCGTTCAGGTCCTTCATCTTGAGTTCGGAAATCTCTTTGACCTGGGCGCGGGTTACCCGGCCGACCTTTTCGCGGTTCGGTACGCCTGAACCTTTATCAACTCCGGCGGCCTTGCGCAGCAGAACCGCAGCCGGGGAGGTCTTCAAGACGAAGGTGAACGAGCCATCCGTATAAACGTTGATCTCGGCCGGGAGGATCTCGCCGGGACGGCTGGAAGTCCGGGCGTTGTATTCCTTGCAGAAGGCCATGATATTGATGCCGTGTCCGGCCAGCGCCGGGCCGATGGGGGGCGCGGGATTAGCCTTCCCGGCCTCGATTTGCAGTCTGACAATTGCTTTTAATTTCTTTGCCACTTTTTCATCTCCTTTGTGGTATTAGCGGGTGATTTAGGGACACCCTCCCACGGTATCGGGCCGCCACACAGCCGCCCGTTTACGTTTTACGTCTTGCGTTTTACCGAAGGCCTACTCGGCTTATGCCCGCTCAACTTGCAGGAAATCCAATTCGACAGGCGTTTCGCGTCCGAAGAAACTGACCCTGACGCGCACTTTGGTGCGTCCCATGTCAATTTCTGATACGACGCCGCGAAAGTCGTTGAATGGGCCATCAATGATGCGTACGCGCTCGCCGACCTTGAAGGTTACCTTGACGGTCGGCGCCTCGGCTTCCATACGTTTGAGGATTTGAGCCACCTCTTCCGGGCGCAGGGCTGTGGGCATGGTGCCCATGCCGACGAAACCGGTCACCCCGGGTGTATTGCGCACCACGAACCACGATTCCTCGCTCAAGATCATGTTGACCAACACATAACCGGGGAAGATGTGGCGTTCCACCGTGCGGCGCTTGCCATCCCGCACTTCGATCTCTTCCTGGGTGGGCACGACAACGTCAAACACCTGGTCTTTCATGCCCATGGTCTCGATTCGTTGCTCGAGGTTATGGCGCACCTTATTTTCGTAGCCCGAATAGCAATGGATCACGTACCAGGCCGGTTGGTCACCGCTTGGTTCGACGGGCTGCGTTTCGCTGGGGGACTCGTTGCGAGCAGACGCGCTCTCGGCGTCGGTTGAAACAGGCTGAT
The DNA here is from genome assembly GCA_043823965.1 of Chloroflexota bacterium. Lineage (GTDB taxonomy): Bacteria > Chloroflexota > Anaerolineae > Anaerolineales > Villigracilaceae > CG2-30-58-95. The sequence continues at coordinate 5,519 of JBDRTP010000134.1, read as the reverse complement.
CTGAGCGAGAGTCTTTCCCCTCAGATTCGGTCTGTTCTTCATACTGCTCTTCCGGGTCTTGCTCGTACATGCAACAACCTCTCGTGAACGCGCGAATATGTTACTTTGGAATGATCAAATCCAGTAGCCCGCTCCCGCCCAAGTCAACGAGCCAGAGAAAAATGGACATGATGATCATCACGACCAAGACGATGATCGTCAGATTGATCGCTTCCTGCCGGCTAGGCCAGGATACTTTACGTAATTCGCCAACCGTTTCGCGCACATAGCGACTGATGGCATTCGGTTGACGTCTGGATTTCTCATCTTTCCTGGCCAAGTGATACTCCTTCTCAGCTCTGATAGTTAAAACGCCGCCTCACATACGCTCCCACCGGGTAGGCCTTCGGCAGGGGATTGCCCCCCGGAGGTGGAGGACGGCGTCGTTCGATACAGGCCAGGCAGGACTTGAACCCACAACCGCTCGTTTTGGAGACGAGAGCTCTACCAATTGAGCTACTGGCCTAATTTAGTTAGGTAGTTTTGTAGTTCAGTGGTTTCGTAGTTGTTCAACTATCAAACTATCCAACTACCAAACTACCCAACTACCCAACTAAGAAACTACTTCGTTTCGCGGTGCATGGTATGCTTCCGGCAGCGGGGGCAAAACTTATTGAATTCCAGCCGGTTCGGATCGTTGCGGCGGTTCTTTTCCGTCGTATAGTTACGTTCCTTGCACTCATTGCATTGCAAGGTAATTACCGGGCGTACATCTTTCTTTTTTCCAGCCATGTATCAGCTACCTGTCTTTTTTTTAGTTATTCTAATATCTTCGTAATGACGCCGGCGCCGACGGTCAGGCCGCCTTCGCGAATGGCGAACTTGGAGCCTTGCTCCAGCGCCACAGGCACGATCAATTCAACCGTCAGGTTGACGTTGTCGCCCGGCATGACCATCTCCACGCCTTCCGGCAGGCTGATGTCGCCCGTCACATCCATCGTGCGGATATAGAACTGCGGCCGGTAACCAGTAAAGAACGCCTTGTGGCGGCCGCCTTCTTCCTTCTTCAGCACATACACTTCGCTCAAGAACCTAGTGTGCGGCGTGATGCTCCCAGGCTTGGCGATCACCTGGCCGCGCTCCACGTCCGTGCGCTCGATGCCGCGCAGCAGCAGACCGACATTATCCCCAGCAATGCCATCGTCTAGCGACTTGTGGAACATCTCCACGCCCGTCACCACAGACGAGGTGCTCTTTTCCTGCAAGCCCACGATCTCCACCGGCTCGCCAATCTTGACGACGCCGCGCTCGATACGGCCAGTGACCACCGTCCCACGTCCCTTGATCGAGAACACGTCCTCCACCGGCATCATGAACGGCTTGTCCTTCTCGCGCTTCGGCTCGGGAATGTACTCGTCCACCACCCGCAACAGTTCGCGGATACTGTCGTACTCCGGCGCCAGCGGATCCGTCGAGGCGCTTTCCAGCGCCTTCAGGGCGCTGCCGCGCACGATCGGCGTCGTGTCGCCGGGGAAGCCGTAGGAGATGAGCAGTTCGCGCAGTTCCATCTCCACCAACTCCAGCAGCTCCGGGTCGTCCATCTGGTCCACCTTGTTCAGGAAGACCACCACCGCCGGCACTTCCACCTGGCGCGCCAGCAGCACGTGCTCGCGCGTCTGCGGCATCGGCCCGTCCGGGGCTGCCACAACCAGGATGGCGCCGTCCACCTGCGCCGCACCCGTGATCATGTTCTTGATGTAGTCACGGTGCCCGGGCATGTCCACGTGCGCATAGTGCCGCTTGGCCGTCTCGTATTCCACGTGCGCGATATTGATCGTGATGCCGCGCGCCTTCTCCTCCGGCGCATTGTCAATCGAATCGAACGGCCGGAACTGCGCCTGCCCCAGGAACTGGCAGTATTTCGTGATCGCCGCCGTCAGGGTCGTCTTCCCGTGGTCAATGTGCCCCATCGTCCCGACGTTCATATGCGGCTTTGTCCGCTCAAACTTCTGCTTCGCCATGGTTGCTATCTCCTTCCGGTTTGCCAGGAACTTAACGCTTCTTGCCGAAGGCCTACTCGGCAAAAATCTTTTTACTTGCCTGTTTCAGCCGAGTAGGCCTTCGGCAACGAAGCCCTCAATGGGATTTGAACCCATGACCCCGTTCTTACCAAGAACGTGCTCTACCGACTGAGCTATGAGGGCGGTTAGTTCGATAGTTCTGTAGTTTTATAGTTTTATAGTTGCGCAGTTACCGCAAGGACAACTATTGAACTACGTAACTGCACAACTATTGAACTACGTAACTACCAAACTAATCCAGGTGGGCGGTGAAGGATTCGAACCTCCGAAGGCTTCTGCCAACTGATTTACAGTCAGTCCCCTTTGGCCACTTGGGTAACCGCCCGCTATTCGATTGGTCTAGTAGTTACTTAGTCTACTAGTCACTTAGTCCCTTGCCGACCGCAGGTTCTTCGAAAGGCCTACTCGGCAGACCAAGAGACTAACTGACTAGCCGACTAATCATGGAGCCGACGACGGGAATTGAACCCGTAATCTACCACTTACAAGGCGGTTGCTCTGCCGATTGAGCTACGTCGGCATCAGATATTATGCCTGTTAAGCGGGAAAATTATACCAAAGGCTCACCGCCCGTACAAGGTTATTAACGCACCAACTTCACTCCCCCGTCTTCGATTTAGCGGACAGTAGAGCAAGGCTAGGGAGCGACCGGCGTGGAAGTCTATCAGGATTCGTGATCCGCGTCAAGTTGTCGCGTTCCCTGATTCCCTCATCAAGGTTTTCTTCGAACGCGAACACCCAAACCACGCTCACGCTGGCAGGTGCTCGTCTGATGTTCCTGGCAGGAGACTAACCAGAATGGCCGTTGACCAGTTGGTCGAACCTGGTCTCGCGCAGCCGGTTGACCAGCTGCTCCTGAGCCTCGCACCAAATGGGTTTCAACGGACAGTAGCTGTCGAAGACACACAGCTCATTATTACCAACGCACTCATTCAGCAAGATTTGGCCATCAATGGCCTCGACGACATCCAACAATGTGATTTCTTTCGGCTCGCGCGCCAGCGCAACACCGCCACGCGCCCCTCGCGAGGTGTGCAGCAAACCGGCAATCGAGAGTTGGGAGATGATCTTGGCCAGGAATGAAGGGGGGATCCTTTGATCGTTGGCAACCTGGTTGGTGGCCGCGCGCTGGTTGGGGCCTAACCTGGAAAGGTATAATACTGCGCGAACGGCATAATCTGCTTGACGGGTTATCTGCATATTATTTGCCTCTTTGGCAATCAAGATAGAAATTATCTTCTTTATTTTATAATTCTCAGCGACTTGGGGCAAGTGATGGAGGTCATGCCCCAAATATGACACTCTACTCCGATTTTCAGGGATTTAGAAATTCTCCGCAATAAAAAACGGGACGCGGATTTACGCGGAAAACGCGGAAAAAGCCTTTTTGCTCTGTAGTCTTGGAAGAATCCGCGTCCATCCGCGTTGATCCGCGTCCTATTCCAAAAGTGTCAGGTGGCGTAGAAAACAGATATAATTCCAGGCATGGATTTACAGCCAACGATCACGCGGGCGTTCAGGAGCCGCTTCGGTAGGCCGCCTGCCTTCATCGTCCGCGCGCCGGGACGGGTGAATTTAATTGGCGAGCATACCGACTACAATGACGGCTTCGTTCTGCCAATGGCGATTGACCGTGCGGTTTGGATCGCCCTGCGCCGGCGTCGCGACCGGCAGGTGATTGTTCACTCACTTGATTTTGACGCATCCGCCGCATTCTCGCTCGACCAGTTGCAGTCCAAAGGCAAAGGCTGGATCGAGTACTTGCGAGGCGTCGCCTGGGCGCTTCAAGAAGCGGGATATGCGTTAACCGGCTGGGAAGGTGTGATGGTTGGCGACGTGCCGGTCGGGGCCGGACTCTCCTCCTCCGCAGCGACTGAACTGGCGGCAGCCCGGGCCTTCGTCTCCGTTTCGGACCTGGAATGGGACGCCGTTAAAATGGCCACCCTGGCTCAGAAAGCCGAAAACGAGTGGGTCGGGGTAAATTGCGGCATCATGGATCAGATGGCCTCCGCCGCAGCCCGGGCTGGTCACGCCCTCTTTCTGGATTGCCGCTCACTCACCTTTGAGCACATCCCCCTCCCCGATGGACTATCGGTGGTCGTATTGGATACCGCCACCCGCCGTGGCCTGCTGGATTCGGCTTATAACGAACGCCGCCTGCAGTGCAAGACCGCCGCGCGTCTCTTCGGCGTGCGCGCCCTGCGCGACGTGGACATGCGGACTTTCAAGGCGCGCGGCGGCCAACTCGGGCCGCTGACATACCGCCGCGCCCGGCACGTTATCCGCGAGAACGAACATGTGACCCGCGCCGTCGCCGCGCTGCGCGGCGGCGATCTGGAGACACTCGGAAGGCTTCTGGTTGCCAGCCACGCCAGCCTGCGCGACGATTTTGAGGTATCCAGCCAGGCGCTCAATATTATGGTGGAGATTGCCTGTCAGCAGCCGGGCTGTTTTGGGGCGCGGATGACCGGCGCGGGGTTCGGCGGCTGCGCGGTCGCCCTTGTTCACGCCGAAAAGGTACATGATTTCGCTGTCTGCGTGGCCAAGAAATATGCGCAACAGACTGGCCTGACGCCAAACGTGTATATCTGCCAGGCCGTTGAGGGGGCAGGCCTGCTTTTATCTTCTTGACGCTTTAGAAAGGTTGTGCTAGTATCACAGCATAAAGTCTTAAAGAACGTCGGTCTTCTTGATTGAGGAGGATGCTCATGTCTAAGAAATTCAATTTGATCCTGGCAGTTGTCATGATGCTTGCGATATTCCTGGCAGCTTGCCAGCGATCCGCATCTCAGGCGCCTCTGCCCACACCGACCCCAACGGGTAATTCAGCAGCCACACAGACCGACCCGATGCGGATGTTGCAAGCCTTAGCCACGCAAACAGCCATGGCGGGGATTGGGATTCCAACCAATGGTACGCCCACGCCAGATCTCACCGGCGCTACGCCCGTTTCCGGCAGCCCGACGGCCACATCCCTGCTGCCTCCAACAGGCGCCCCGGGTGCGACAAACATACCAGCGACACAGATTGCTATCACGGTCACACCACCCACCCGGCCGCCGACTTATACGCTTCACGCGGGTGAATGGCCCTACTGCATCGCCCGGCGCTTCAACATTGATCCGGCTGCTTTGCTGGCGCTCAACGGCCTGACCGACGGACAGATGTACAGTCCCGGCCTGGTGCTCAATATCCCGCAAACGGCCGGCCCCTTCCCGCCTCCACGCGCTTTACGTTCGCACCCTGCTACATATAAAGTCACCTCGGTGGATGATACAATCTACAAGATCGCCTGCTATTTCGGCGACGTAGATCCGTTGGTAATTGCGACGGTGAACAACCTGGTTTCGCCATACACCTTGCATGCCGGCCAGACGTTGAACATCCCCTAAACATAGCGCGACCTCCAGCCGCGCGCAGCGCCTATTCGGCAACCAAAGCAGGTCGGATTGCCCCCTT
>JBDRTP010000133.1:0-7043 GCA_043823965.1 Chloroflexota bacterium | reverse complement strand
TGTCGCCGTTATCTGGCTGATCGCGCCGCTGATGCTCTTCGCCCTGCTTTGCCTGGTCGTGCTGGGAGCTTTGATCTACGCCATTGCCCGCCTGACAAAGATTACACCGCGCTACACCCTCCAGGCCCAAAACTTCGTTTTACGGCTCACGGCCGGCGTGAAGCGCGGGGCTGATATGGCGGTCAAGCCGGTTGTATGGCTGGAACAGGCGCGGGCAGTGTTGAAATCGCTGTTCAAGTTGTAGGGCGGGATTCCAATCCCGCCGGAGAGTGGTGGCGGGATAGAATCCCGTCTGAAGGTGTTGGCGGGATAGAATCCCGCCCTACCGATGAAAGGAATGCAATCATGGAAGAGTATGCCATTATCGAAACCCCTGAAACCGACAATACCTGGAAGGTCAAGACTCTGGTCATCGGCGCCGCGCTCGGCGCGCTGACCGGCCTGGGCGCGGCCTATCTACTGACCAAACGCGCCGAGCGGAGGGGGGAGAAACTGAGCCTGTCCACCGGCAAGGGAGTGAAACTGGGGATGCTGATCGCCGGGCTGCTGCGCTCGATCTTATCGCTGGGAGAAGACTAATCACAGGCTATGCCAACTATTCTTTTCATTCACGGCTGGCGTTTTTTCTTATACTTCAACGAGCGCAATGAACCACCTCATATTCACGCCAAGAAAGGCGATTCGGAATGTAAGTTCTGGTTGCATTCAGAACGATTTGACATCGAAGAGGCATATCTTTACAACATGAATCCTGCTGATACACGCCTTGTGCGCCAGATTATTTTCGAGAACTTCGATGATTTTGTGTCCGAATATCTGGCCTATCAGCGAGGAGAACGAAAATGAACAAGTTTCATGAGGTAATTGTTGCTACTGATCCAGCCACATTGCATCTCACTGTTGATGGCCAAACCTATCATCTGCGCTGGGAGGAATGCTCGCCGCGCCTGGCTAAAGCTACCGCCGCTCAAAGGGCACATTTGGAAATCTCGCCTTCGGGGTATGGCATTCACTGGCCTGAAATTGACGAGGATCTGGCTATTACTCCTCTCATCCAGCAAACCAGCGGCATAGAGCAAGAAATAATGCAGGTCGCCGAAAAGAAGGCGAGGTACGCCAAATAGCAGGTCAACAATTGATAAAAGCACTAAAGTCTATGCAAGCCCAAAATGTGACCGTAACGGAGGATACTCTCGTTGTAGATCTGACCGACGGGCGCACAATTTCCGTGCCGCTGGCCTGGTATCCGCGCCTGTTGTATGGGACGCCACAGGAGCGCGCCAATTTCGAGATCATCGGCGATGGGAAATATATTCATTGGCCCGGCCTGGATGAAGATTTGACCGTGGCTGGTATTCTGGCGGGGCGGCAATCCAATGAGAGCGCCGAATCGCTGAAGAAGTGGCTGACTTCCCGCCCCAGCGCCATAAAACAGCCGGTACGACAGGTCGCGGAAAAGAAAGACCGTTACGAAAAATAGCAACGGTCACACGCGCACGGGGAGGACTAATTGCCTCTGCTCCGCCTGACACAAGACATCATCGAGAACCAGCCCGACCATTACCGTGCCCAACTTTCGTTCAAGGACGAGGATGGTTCAGAGCAAATCGCGGATGTGAAGTTTGAATTTCGATTCACCCGCGCTGACGATGTTGACCTGCGCTGGTATCTCGAAGATTACCTGCAATATCCGATGGATCCCGCGCCGGAAATCGCCGCGCGCGTGGAAGCGCGCATGGCCGAACTGGGGAAAACGCTGTTCCAACTGGTTTTCGAGGGGGATGCCGAGGCGCGTGAAATGCTGCCCGAATTGCGAAAAAAAACTGGACGATACGCGCGTCGAAATTGTGACTGATGTGGCCGGGGCGACTGCCATTCCATGGGAACTGCTGCGCGATACGCGCACGGACGCGTTCATGGTCCTGCGCGCCAGAGTCGCTGGATGAACGATCTCTTGGAGACGCTCCTTGACCTGTTCATCCAATGGCGCTGCGACAAGACGTTTGGTACGATCGCGTTGAATGGCACGCGTATGACGGACACTGCTGGCTTTGCGGGGTTGTTTCTCATCGCTCATGCACACCAATCTCTTCAAATACGCCCCCCTCGGGGAATTCAGGGCAACAGGATGATCCGGCCCGGCAGTCAGGGTTTCCCAGATTTGCCCTTCCACGCCGGCCACCACTGTGTTTGTCCGTTAGCCGCATCCGTTGTTCGAAATGCACTTATCTGTGTGGATACACCGCCCGGAATTACTGGAGTCGCCAAAGGGAGTATAATCGGTTGTGGAAGGCAGGTGATAGGGTTATGGGTATAAGTAAAGAAGCAGAGAAATTGCTGACTGGAATGACACGCGCCGAAAAAGCGCAAATCCTTCAGTGGGTAGTGCGAGATTTGGGGGATGCTTTCCCAGGCATCGAGAGCAATCCGGATGTCTGCGGGGGTGAGCCATGCATCGTGCGTACCCGTATTCCTGTCTGGGTTCTGGTGCAGTCCAGGCAGTTGGGAGTAAGTGAAGCGGACTTGTTAAGATCTTATCCAACGTTGCGCGCCGAGGATTTAGCAAACGCTTGGGCTTACTTCCGTGTACATCGAGACGAGATTGAACGGCAAATCCGCGAGAACGAGGCAGCCTAAATGGCGCGGTTATACTCGAATGAGAATTTTCCATTGCCCACTGTGGAGGAATTGCGGCGATTGGGCCATGATGTATTGACCATCCATGAGACAGGTCAGGCTGGTAAGTCGCTACCGGATGATGCTGTGTTGGCGTTTGCTTGCGCTGAGGGGCGTATGCTGTTGACTTTCAATCGCAAGCATTTCATTCGCTTGCATCGTCAACATCACGAGCACTGTGGTATCGTTGCATGTACTGTGGATACGGATTTCGTGAGTTTGGCTCATAGAATTAACGAAACGATTGAGGGACAGGCACAAGGGACAAGACATCTCAATGAGCCTAAATTATCAAGTAAACCAACCCCTTCAAATACGCCCCCTCGGGGAAATTCAGGGAGACGGGGTGATCCGGCCCTTGCGATAAATGTTCCACGATTTGCGCCTCGGCGCCCGCATCCAGGGCGGATGAAAGGTGAGTATAATTTGAATATGGTTGCAGTACAAATGCCTGTTCCCCATAAAAAAATTGCCGCCTTCTGTAAACGCTGGAAGGTGGTCGAATTTGCGCTGTTTGGTTCGGCGGTAAGGGAGGATTTTTCCCCGCAAAGTGATATTGACACGCTTGTGTCTTTTGCTCCTCAAAGCGACTGGGGACTCTTTGACCACATCCAAATGAAGCAGGAACTTAAAGAACTCTTCGGGCGCGAGGTAGACCTCATCACCCGCCGCGCGCTGGAACAAAGCCGAAACGCGTTGCTGCGCTCCGAAATTTTAAGCACTGCAAAAGTGCTGTATGCCGAATACGAGGCCGAGCATGTTCTGCACATCCACAAATCCCCTGGGCGCTGATGGCGGGAATGCGAGACCACCTCGTCCATGCTTATGACCTGGTGGATTGGGACGAGGTGTGGAAAACAGCGACTAAAGATATACCAGATCTATTGGAAAAAATTTTGAGCGATTAACAGATTAATCACCCAAAGCACCCGCCTTGCCTGATTTCGAGAACAGGCCTGACTTGTAAGACCAGTTAGACCTTGAGACACACCAGCCCCTTCAAATACGCCCCCTCGGGGAAATTCAGGGCGACCGGATGATCCGCCCCCTGCGATAAATGCTCCACGATCTGCGCCTCCACACCCGCATCCAGCGCGGCCCCGGCCACAATCTTCTGGAATAACTCGGCGCTGACGCCGCCGGAGCAGGAGAACGTCACCAGCAGCCCGCCGGCGCGCAATAGTTTGAAGGCCAGCAAATTGATGTCCTTGTAGCCGCGCGCGGCGCGTTCGGCCTGGGCTGCGGTCGGGGCGAACTTGGGCGGGTCGAGAATGATAATGTCGAAGGCGCGGCCTTCGTCACGGAATTTGCGCAAGACCTGAAAGACATCGCCTTCAAGGGACGAGTGACGAGTGATGAGTGACCCCTCGACTGCGATCGGGGCAGGCGAGGGATGGGTGATGAGGGATGAGTTGAGGGCAACATTTTCACGGCACAGGGACAGCGCATCGACGGAGGAATCCACCGACAGCACGGATTTTGCCCCACCCGCCAGCGCGTGGACCGTGAACCCGCCGGTGTAGCAAAAGCAATCCAAAACCTCGCGGCCTTCCGCCAATTGGCGCACGCGCAGCCGGTTTTCGCGCTGGTCGAGGTAGAAGCCGGTCTTATGACCATGAGCAAGGTCAACCGTAAAACGTAATCCGTATTCCGTAATGGTTGTGCGTTCGGGCGGACCGCCTCGGATTGGCCCGGCGCGCGGGGACAGACCTTCCAGTTCGCGCACGTCGGCGTCGGAGCGTTCGTAGATGTTTTGCAAGCCGGTGAGTTCGAGGAGGAGATCGGCGATGGTTTCGCGCCAGAATTCCGCCCCGGCTGCCAGGAATTGGACGACAAGCGTATCCGCGTAGCGATCCACGATCAGGCCGGGCAGGCCGTCGGATTCGGCGTGGATCAAGCGCAAGGCTGAAGTTGGAAGGCTGAAGGATGAGTCACTGATTACTGATAACTGATGACTGAACACTGCATTGCGCTGACCAATCGCAGACGCAATGCGCTTCCGAAAGAAGGAAGTATCCACCGCCTCGGACGGGTCAAAGGTCCAAACACGGGCGCGGATTTGCGAACTCGGGCTGTAGGCGGCGCGGGCCAGGGAATCGCCGCGGGCGGAGAGCAGGTCCAGGGTCGCGCCCGATTCGGGATTTCCATCCACGCGCTCGATCGCGCCGGAGAAAATCCACGGATGGCGGCGCAGGAGCGATTTCTCGCGTCCGGGTTTGAGAATGAGTGAAGACATGGATTTAACCACCGAGTAGGCCTTCGGCAAAGGACACGAAGTTCCACAAAGGGTTTCTTCGCCTGCCCTCCCGCAAGGACATCGGGACGATGTGGTGGGCCAGGCCAGGGTGCCCTCCCGCCCCCGCATTTTGGGGGTTGTGGTGAACTCCTAAATGATCCCGATTTCCTTGCCGGCCTTCTCCATCACGTCCATGGCGTACTCAATCTCCTGCGGCTCGTGTGCGGCCGTGACTGTGGCGCGCAAGCGTGAGAGGCCCTCCGGCACGGCCGGGGAAACGACCGGCAGGACGAACAGGTCATGATGCTGGCACTCGCGGGTGATGGCAAAGGCGCGCTCGTCCGAGCCGCACAGCACCGGGACGATGGCGGTGGTGGTCAGCAGGGTGTCGAAGCCGCGCTTCTTCAGACCGCGGATGAACTGGTCGGCATTGGCGCGCAACTTCTCGATGCGCCACGGCTCATCCAGGATGACTTTGAAGGCCTCGTTGGCGGCGGCAGCCTGCGCGGGGGGTAAGGCAGCCGAGAAGATGTAGGCGCGGCTGGCGTGACGCAGGTATTGGATAAGCTCCTTCTTGCCGGCCACGTACCCGCCGACAGACGGGATGGTCTTGCTCAACGTGCCCATTTTGATGTCAATGCTATCCCACAGGCCGAAGTGCTCCTCGATGCCGCGCCCGGTCTCGCCGAGCACACCCACCGAGTGCGCTTCGTCAATCATCAGCCAGGCGTTGTATTTCTTGCACAGTTCGACCATGCGTGGGAAGTCAATCACGTCGCCGTCCATGCTGAAGACTGCATCCGCGACGACCAGCCTGGCGACGCCGTCCGGCACCTGCTGGAGGCGCTTCTCCAGGTCGTCCATCTGGTTGTGGCGGAAGCGGCGGAATTCCGCGCCGGACATCATGCAGCCATCCACGATACTGGCGTGATTGAGCTTGTCGGATATGACATAATCGCCGCGTCCCATCAGGGTCGAGATGACCGCCAGATTCGTGGCGTAACCGGATGTATAGGTAATAGCTGCTTCGGTATGTTTAAATTCGGCTATTGTCTCTTCCAACTCATAATGCAGTTCAAGCGTGCCAGCCAGGGTGCGGACGCCGTGCGTGCCGGTGCCGTATTTATCCACAGCGGCCTTGGCTGCCGCGTTGATGCGCGGATGCCCGATCAGGCCCAGGTAACTGTACGAGGCGAACATGCCCATCTCGCGCCCCTTGACCATTACACGCGCCCCACCGCACAGTTCGCTGACGGGCAGGTTATAGAAGTACAGGTCATTCTCGCGCAGCATATGCTCGCGGTCGCCCATGGCGCGAATACGCCGTGTGACGGTATCATCGGTGTTTCGGAAGTCCATGACTGGCTGCTCCTTTAGATTCTATTTCTACCGAGTAGGCCTTCGGCGAGAAATAATCAATCAACTGTCTGACCCGCAGCACACCGTCATACTCGATGCCTGCCCCCCCCTTGCGCAACTGGCCTTTTTCGCCATCCGGGTCGCCCAGGCAGGTGACGATAATGTCGCCGCCGCTTACATCCTCTTTCTCGGTGTAGTGGTTGGTGGTCACCACAACGTGTGTACCGGCGGCTTTGGCAGCCAGCACCCCGTTCTTTGAGTCTTCCACGACGATGACCTCATCCGGCTTCAACCCGGTTTTGGCGAGCGCCAGGTTATAGATCTCCGGATCGGGCTTTTTCTTGTCCACCACATCGCCGGCAAGCACGATATCGAACTTGATGTCCGCGAGGACCTTCTCGGTGATGGCTTTGGCCGCCTGCTCGTTGGAGGTGGTGCAGACGCCGATGAGCAGGCCGGCGTCCATGGCCTCTTTCATGAAGCGGTGGATGCCCGGGCGCAGTGGCAGCTTGCCGGTCTCGATCAACTCGACGAAGAGGGCTGTCTTGCGCTTGTGCATCGCCTTGATAAGCTCTTCCACTTCTTCCGATGGTACTGGCTTGCTGAAGCCTTTGGTCTGTAAGTGGTGCTTCATGCGCTCTTTTCCGCCGGCGATCTGGAGCAACTCGTGGTAATAGTCCACGCTCCACTCGTCAGTGAAACCAAATTCTTTGAAAGTCATATTGAATGAAACGCGGTGACCATCTCTTTCTGTGTCAATGATCACACCGTC